>CAIKHC010000273.1 GCA_903827085.1 uncultured Candidatus Nemicrothrix sp.
ACCGGCCAATCCGGACACAGCACGACCAGTGTCCGCACGTTCATAGCGCCACCATGTCAACGACTGAACGCGACAACCGTCCCGTCCTCGCGTTCAGACTCTGCAATTGCGACCTGCGCGTCGACAGATGGCAACAACAACTCGCATCGTGCCGTACGACTTGCTCGCCCTCGCCCATTGACACCAACACGCACGCGACGCGAACGCAGGTGGCCGTAACCGCAACCCAAGCCCTCCCATTGCGCGTCGCTAACGGTGAGCGAAAGATCGGCAGACAACGAGGAGTTCACGGCACCACCCGGAGACACAACGATGAGGATTGATCCTCGTTCACGAAGTCGCGATGCAAGCCGACGACTATCGGACGGACGAAGCGAAAGCCGCGCATCGAGCACGATGACATCGACAGCGCCGATCAATGCCGCGAGCACATCGACATGCCGTCCAGAATTCCCTGGATCAATGAAGGCAATCCGTTCTGCATCGAGGTTCGCTTCAAGCACTGCGGCCGGCGCGAGATCGTTCAGCCCCACAACCACGACCCATGACCCTGACTGCGAACCAGCCGTGCTCAGTTGCAGTGCCAGCGAGGTTGCCCCCACTCCACCGATGGTGATGGTCGAACCACGAATGAGCCCTCCATCGGGCATGAGCCGTTCCAGAGGCTCGACCACTGGAACCACCGCTTGGCGCGCCAAGACCACCGGCCGAATGCGTTCAGCCAGTTCTTGTAACGAAGGCGGCGCTACAGAGGAAGGAAGGGCGGCGGGAAGAACCACCCCACCAGTATCGAACAGATGTTCGATCAAGGCAACTGGTTAGTCGCCGAACCCTTCGGGCATAACGACTTCGACGCCTTCTCGGTAATAGATAAAGAGTTCCTCGAGCCGTTCCTTCAGCCCTGCAGATCCACCGCTGACGCTCACCGTGATGACATTGCCATTGACGTGCACCGATTCAACGCCACCAGCCTCGAACAACGTGCGGGCGACAAGATCAGCCGGGCGATCAGCCAAGACATCGTCGGCCGAACGGTAAATCTCGTGCCCCATACCGGTGAGGGGACGATTGGTCTCAAAGCGGACCACGCCACTCACTGAGGACGGCTTTTCGATGACGGTAACTGGCTGACCCATGACGGTGAATGTAGCCGGGTCAGGCCCGACTGCCCTCCATCGGCGCGCCATCGCGACCGCTGCGCAGCGCAACTGCCCCGATCTGCCAGACCAGAGCGGCAAGAACTACCGACACGACACCCAAACCCACATGAACGATCTTGAACGGAGCTTCGTGATCGGCCACGAGAATCATGGGCACTCGGACGAGCCACACCACCACCGTGAGCACAGCCGCCGTCATGAGAACTTTCGCTCCCCCGGCGCCGAGATTTGATTTCCAGGCCTTTGCCACAACGACCACGACCGCCACTGCGAATCCCAAAAGCACGAGTGAAAGCACCGTGGAAAATGCTTTGGCGCCAGTGGATTCTTCGGAACGCAACGTGTTGGAGATGCGGTTACCCCAAACAAATGCCGTCCAGGCGACGAAGGCGAGAAGGACGATGCGGGAGCGGGGGTTCATGACGCGAGGGTACCCGCCACCCGACTCGCACCGAACTACCCGGCGTTAAACAGACTCGCCTGCGCAGTTACTGGATCAGAACGATGAATACCCGACCACGGCAGATCGTCCATGTACGACCACGAACGCCGATGAATCGTGGTTGGTCCCAAGGCCGAAAGTGCCATGCGGTGTCGCGGACACGGATAGCCCTTGTTGCGATGGAAGTCGTAGGCCGGAAAGTTTTCAGCCTCGGCCCGCATCATGCGATCGCGACTCACCTTCGCCAAAATTGAGGCAGCCGCAATCGACACACATGTCGCGTCACCCTTCACGATCGTTTTCGTGATTCCGCCGCCCACAAAATCATGTGAACCATCAAGCAGTACTCGATCGGGCCGAATGTCAAGCGATTCAATCGCGCGACTCGCAGCAAGTCGCAATGCTGCAGACATACCGAGGTCGTCACATTCCTGATGCGTCACGATGCCAAGTGACCACGCATCGCACCACTCGGCAACGCGATCGAACATCGACTCGCGTTCTGTTTCGGTCAGCATCTTGGAATCACGCAGTTTGTAGACACGCCGATCCTTCGGAACAACTGCAGCTCCGACGACGAGAGGTCCTGCCCATGCTCCCCGACCAACTTCGTCGAGCCCGACAACAATCGCA
>CAIKHC010000274.1 GCA_903827085.1 uncultured Candidatus Nemicrothrix sp.
CCGAACCGAGGCCGATGACGTGTGCGAGTCCAACCTTTGCGCCTTCGATCTGACGAGCACCTGCTTCACCACGAAGGTGGTAACAGATCTCCCAGATGTTGGCGATGCCGGTTGCAGCGATGGGATGACCCTTCGATTCAAGACCACCAGAAACGTTCACTGGGGTCTTGCCGGAACGCGTGGTTGCGCCTGAAAGGAAAAAATCAACGGCATTGCCCTCGGCACACAGCATCAGGTTGTCGTAGTGCACAAGTTCCGCGGTGGCGAAGCAGTCATGAAGTTCGACAAGGTCGAGATCTTCCGGACCAATGCCAGCAAGCTCGTACGCCTGCTTCGCTGCTGCACGGGTAAGCGTGTTCACATCGGGAAGGATCTGACATGCCTCTTGGTACGGATCGCTCGTAAGGATCGATGCCGAAACCTTGACGGCACGCTTTTGCTGTTCCTTTGACAATGTGCGGAGCTTCTCGCCCGAAACAACAACAGCAGCGGCAGCGCCATCGCTGTTGGCCGAGCACATTGCACGAGTGTTTGGGTAAGCAATCATTGGCTCAGCCATGATCTGCTCGACCGACATGTCCTTCTGAATTGCCGCAAGCGGATTCATGGTGGAGTTGAAGTGGTTCTTGGCCGAAATGCCGGCGAAGAGTTCGAAGTCAGCACCGTCGTAGGGATGCTTGTGCAGGTATTCCATTCCGACCTGCGCGAACACGCCGGGCATCATGTCGGTGCCGAGCTTGCCTTCGAAACCAGACACTGCGCCGTAACGACCGGCGGGTGTCCATTCGTCGGACGCTGCGCCACCGAAACCGGCACCGAGCATGCCGGCACCCGAAAGCTTTTCGACGCCAACGGCGAGACCCATATCGCATTCGCCCGCCTTGATCGCCATGATCACGGTACGAAGCGCGGTTGCACCCGTTGCACATGCGTTTGCGACGTTGAACACCGGGATGCCGGTCTGGCCAATCTGCTTTTGCAATTGCTGACCGATACCTGCCGCAGCACCCATGAGGTTGCCGGCAGCGAGGATGCCCATGTCCTTGATAGTGACGCCACCGTCGGCAAGCGCAGCAAGCGCAGCCTCGGAAGCAAGATCGACAACGTCCTTGTCCGGATGCTTTCCGAACTTCGTCATGTTGATGCCGAGAATCCAAATGTCATCGTTTGCCATTGTCAGTCCCCTCAGTTGACCGGCTCGAAGCCGTAGTTGATGGCCTCGGTGCCTGCGGTATCGGCGCCGATGGAATAGGTAGTGAGTCGAACCTTCTGTCCGAGCGCAATGTTTGCGGCCTCGGCAGGGGTGTTGATGAGCTGACCGCGAACACTTGTGCCTCCGAGGTCGACAACCACGGGAACGTAGTTGTCGGCTCCTGGGATGAACGCGGTAACGATCGTGAACGAACGAATCTCGCCTTCAGTGGCGATATCGGTCTTCTTGAATGACGTTCCGCCACACGATGCACACGCATTGCGTCGGTCGAAGAACTTTGCACCACAGTCGGTGCACTCATTGGCCACGAGGTGTGGAGTGTCTCCGAGCACCAGATAGTCGACCATTGGAATTTGCTGAGCCACTGCTCCCCCTTCACGACGCCGGTGCGCCGTTGTCTGGACTGGCGAATCGTACGGCAGTCCAGACAGAACCCTGACAATGGCGGAATAACTACCCATCTCATCTGTTACTTTTTGCCGATGAAGTCGGTCCCTGAAATCAGCCGCCGTCGGGCCCTGGGCCTTGGAGCAGGCCTTTTCGGGGTGCTGGCGCTGGCCCCCAGTTCGCTGGCCAGTGCGACGATCTCGGGCTCGACGCAACCCTGCGATGGCGGGTTCGCCGGCTATTGGCATGAACCTGCGAACCCCTACAACGAACCGAATTTCGGTGGTTCGAATCCAATTGGTTCCGAGAATCTCATAACCAATGCTTCGTTCGAGGACGGAGCCCCCGGGAACACCGCACCAGGTTGGACCTTCGTTCCCCCGCCGCCGCCGCCGTGACACCGGATTCAGCGCTCATCAAGCGCTGGTCACCGGAACCCATTCTGGCTTCGGCGCTGTGCCTACAAGCCATAGGCGAGTTCGGACAACACCTCTCCAACGCAGGATTCATCAACCGGTTCGGGCGTCTTCAAATTGACGACGAGAAGAATCAAACACTGGCTGACCTCGCTCTCGGCAAGTACGTCGACGTTGCGGCTGCATCGCGCTTCCTTGGCGG
>CAIKHC010000275.1 GCA_903827085.1 uncultured Candidatus Nemicrothrix sp.
AGGAAAGCGACTCCGTTACTTGTTGGAGTGCTTTGCTCCCTTGTTCGACGAGAAGGCATTGACCACAATTCTGCGTCCGTTGCGCGATGTACAAGATGTGCTGGGCGAATTCCAAGACACTGAAGTGCAGGCCAATGCACTACTCGAACTTGCTGGCGAACCGGCTTCGGCCGAGGAGCATTCTGACCTCGCGGCACTTGGTGGAGTCATCGAACAACTTGGCGTGCGCGGTGCCGATGCCCGTGCATCGTTCTCCAAAACCTTTGGTCAATTCGACGATCGAAAAGTACAGCGGGCCTTTGATCAACTTGAGCCCCGAAAGAAGAAACGATGAAGGTTCTTGCCACCTACAACATCAAAGGTGGAGTCGGGAAAACCGCAACAGCGGTGAATCTTGCTCATGTCGCTGCCGCCCATGGCAACCGCGTACTCGTCTGGGATCTCGATCCCCAGGGCGCGGCAACGTTCTACTTCCGGGTGAAACCAAAGGTGAAGGGCGGCGGAAAAGCCATCGTTCGCGGTTCAATTGAACTCGGCGATGCCATCAAAGCCACCGACTTCGACAATCTCGACCTTGTTCCTGCTGACTTTTCCTATCGCCATCTCGACCTGTGGCTTGATGATGCGAAGAAGCCGCTTGTTCGTATCCGTCGTGCGCTTCGTCAGGTTTCCGAGGAGTACGACTATGTCTTTCTTGATTGTCCGCCGAGCATTTCGCTGACATCGGAAAGCGTGTTTCGTGCAGCCGATGCTCTGCTCGTACCAACCATTCCCACGACATTGTCGCTGCGCACCTACGAACAACTCGATCGTTTCGTCGAAGAAAACCCCGACATGGTTCGCGAACTCAAGATTCTTGGTTTCTTCTCGATGGTTGATCGCCATAAACGGCTGCATCGACGGTTCATGAACGACCTGCGTACCGCCCATCCGGAGTTGCTCGAAGCGACGATTCCCAACTCCACCGACATCGAGCGCATGGGTGTCCATCGCGAACCAGTCGGCGCTTACGGCAAGGGCAGCAAGCCCGCACGCGCCTATGAAGCGCTGTGGTCGGAAATCCAGACACGTCTCTAAGTGATTGATCACGGTGCCTGACGGAAGGTTCGCCCCGAGCCCAACGGCCACGCTTCATCTCGGAAATCTTCGAACGGCATTCGTCGCTTGGCTGGCGGCTCGCTCGACTGGCTCGCGCTTCCTTCTTCGGATTGAAGACATGGATCAGGTGGCGTGTCGGCCGGAACACGAGGCATCGGCGGTGCGTGATCTCGCGGCGATGGGGCTCACCCACGACGGCGATGTTGTGCGGCAGTCGGAGCGCTTGAAGTTGTATCAAGCGGCAATCGAGCGGCTCATTGCCGAGGATCTCACTTACCCCTGCTACTGCACGCGTCGTGAAGTGTTGGCAGAGGCTGCTGAGTCGGTGGCGGCACCGCATGGCGCACGTCCCGCTGGCGCGTACCCAGGAACCTGCCGCACGCTTGATCGAGCCGGTCGTCAAGAACGCGAAGCCGCTGGACGCACTCCTTCACTTCGCCTCAGATCCGAAGGTTCGGTTGTGTCGTTCACTGATCGCCTTGCTGGCGACTTCGAAGGCGTGGTTGATGACTTCGTGATTCGTCGCGTCGACGGAACGCCCGCATACAACCTCGCAGTAGTCATCGACGATGCTGAACAAGGAATTGGCGAAGTCGTGCGCGGCGATGACTTATTGGAAACAACACCTCGGCAGATTCATCTGGCCCGATTACTCGGTGTTCCGGAGCTGACGTACCTGCATGTGCCACTGGTGTTTGGCCCTGACGGTGAACGGCTCGCCAAGCGACATGGTGCAGTGACGCTTGATGACCAACAGGCGATCGGCCGAACCCCCACAGATGTACGTGATGCGTTCGCTGTTTCGTTAGGGCTGGCGGAAGAAGGAGAAAAGCCTTCGCTGGATGAGCTCGTCCAACGTTTCGATGCGGGACAACTACCGAGAACCATTTGGGTCCTTCCCCAAGAGTTGAGCGGTAGCGTCGAACCGTGACGGTTCTTGTTGACGCTGCGATTTGGCCATTCGAAGGCCGCAAGTGGGCACACCTTGTAAGCGACACGAGCTTCGAAGAACTCCATGAATTTGCCCAGCAACTTGGTATTCCGCGCCGGGCGTTTCAGGGAGATCATTACGACGTTCCGACTGAGTACCGCGATCGGGCGATTGCGTTAGGTGCCGAAGCAGTTCCTTCGCGTGAACTTGTGCGCCGGTTACGAGCAGCGGGACTACGCAGAGTTCGGTCGGCCACCGAACTCAACACGTCTGCTTAGCATCGGGCATTGGCCACCTACACCCTGTTCCACAACCCGAAGTGCTCGACAGTTGAACCGGCTCAGCCGGCAGCGATCTCGTCGCCGATGGCCTTTGCTTCTGTCGGAGAGATCCCTGATCTTCCGACAAGAAAGCACGTCAGCGGAGCGGCAAGGCGTTCCGAGGTGTGCGCCGCAACACTGGCGAGATCAAGCAGCGCGTCGATGTCTTCCTGGGGGAGTGCATCGAGGCCGAGTCGGTCGGCAAATGTCGTGAGCCATTCCTGTGCGTCCATAGACGCAGCGTAGATCGGACGGACTCGTAGGCTCGTGGCTATGGCCGAGGAGGATGCACTACGAGTCACTGCGTCGGTGCTCATCCCTGCCCATGAACTCACGTGGACTTTCGGTCCGAGCGGCGGGCCCGGTGGTCAGCATGCGAATCGGGCCCATACCCGCGCGGAAGTGCGGTTCGATGTTGAGGCTTCGGGGTCGTTGTCGCAGTATCAGCGTCAACGGATCATCGATCGATTGGGTTCGGTGGTCATCGTCTCTGCCGACGATGAGCGGTCGCAGTTGCGGAATCGTCGTCTAGCCGTTGATCGGTTGCGTCAGAAATTGGCCGGAGCGTTACGGGTAGAGACGCCCCGTAGGCCCACACGGCCGGGGCGAGGTGCAGTGGAGCGTCGACTTGAGGCCAAGCGGCAGCAGGCGGCGCGCAAACGCGATCGTCGCGGCGGTTTCGACGACTGAGACGACCTGAAATCAGTAGCCTCACGACGTGCGCTTCGGATTTAAGACCTCACCTCAACACACCACATGGCAAGCGATGCTCGATGTGTGGCAGGCCGCCGACGACATCGATTTTTATGAGTCGGGTTGGAACTTTGATCACTTCTATCCGATCCATTCCGATAACTCTCATGGGCCCTGTCTCGAAGGTTGGTCAACGCTCACGGCGCTGGCCCAAGCGACGAAAAGAATTCGTGTTGGCGTACTTGTCACTGGTCTTCCGTATCGCCACCCCGCAGTGATGGCGAATATGGCTGCAACTGTCGATGTCATTTCGAACGGTCGTCTTGAACTTGGTCTCGGTGCCGGCTGGAACGATGAAGAAGCCGATGCCTACGGCATCAGTCTTGGTTCGACGCTTACTGAACGCTTCGACATGTTCGACGAAGCTCTCGAAGTGATTGTGTCGTTACTCACCAATGAAGTTTCGAACTTCAGCGGGCAACATTTCACGCTGACCGACGCGTATTGCGAACCGAAACCAATTCAGCGGCCCCATCCGCCGATCTGCATCGGTGGCGCCGGCCCCAAGCGCACACTCCCCGCTGTTGCACGTTGGGCCCAGCACTGGAACTTCCCTGGCGGTCCCGTCGATTCGTGGAAAGCATCACGCGATCTGCTCTGGGCTGAGTGCGAACGTATTGGCCGCGACCCATCCGAGATCATGACGTCAACGCACTTGCTCGCCGATGTCAACGACCCGGGTGTTGCTGTTGGGCAGGCCGAGGCCTACGCCGAAGCCGGCCTCGATATGGGCATCGTGTATTTGCCGCCGCCCCATTCACCCGCAGTGCTCGAAGCCCATGCGGTCGCTCTCCAGCATCTAGCTGAGTAAACACTTAGGAGTCATCATGGAAATTGGAATCTTTAGCCAGCCCGAAACCGTCGATAAGGCAGTTGAACACGGTCGACTTTTCGCCGACGCGGGTTTCGGGTCCTATTGGATGCCGCAGATCTTTGGCCTCGACACACTGACTGCGCTCACTGTTGTTGCGCGCGAGGTGCCGAAGATCCGCTTGGGTACCGCAGTGGTTCCGACCTATCCGCGTCACCCCGCGATGTTGGCGGCCCAGGCGCGCACGTTGCAGCAGGTTGCCGACGGCCGTTTCACCCTTGGTATCGGCTTGTCGCATCAGATGGTCATCGAAGGCATGTTCGGCATGACCTTCGAAAAGCCCGTACGCCATCTTCGCGAATACCTCAGCATCCTCATGCCACTTTTGAATGGCGATGCTGCCGACTTCGCCGGGGAAACGTTGCATGGCCACCTTGGGCTCGACATTCCCGATTCAACGCCAGTCGACACGCTCGTTGCCGCGCTTGGTACGCAGATGCTCAACGTCACAGCGCGCATGGCACAGGGAACGGCTACTTGGATGACTGGTCCGACCACGATCGCCTCACACATCGCGCCGACTATCAACAAAGCCGCGGCCGAAGCGGGACGGCCCGCACCGCGAATTGTGTGTGCCTTGCCGGTCTGTGTCACCGACGACGAAGCTGCAGCTCGCGCGACCGCCGCCGAGCAGTTTCTCGTGTACGGCTTCCTCCCTTCGTACCGAGCGATGCTCGATCGTGAAGGCGTCGAAGGTCCGGCCGACGTCGCGCTTGTGGGCAATGCTGCAACAGTTCGTGCTGGTATCGAAAAGATTTTCGAAGCCGGTGCTACTGAGTTTGTTGCGGTGCCTTATGACAATCGCGACGCGACACTCGAAATGCTCGCTGGCCTGTTGTAATCGGCGAGCACTTACCGCGTGATTAGACGGGCGCTTCGGCGTGGCGGAATTCGAGCGGTTCCACAAAATTCGCAGCGAGATCAATCAGTAGTTCGTCGCGCAACGCACGACGTTCGGGGTCGTCCCAAAGATTCACTTGTTGCAATGGATCGAGGACGAGGTCGTACAACTCGCCCTCGGTGCCGTCGTGCACGGTGCCGGGCTGATAGGTCGTGCACACGAAGTTGTCGCGCATGATCGTGCGCAGATGAATCTCGGTGCCATCGGGCTGACGGCTATCCCATTCGGTGGTGACTCGCTCGAAACCACGGGCAACTGCATCGGCATCGTCGATGGGGAGCGGGCGGCCTTCCATCCATTCGGGAGGCTGTACGCCCGCGATGGTGCAGAAGGTAGGGGCAAGATCAAGAAGACCGACGGGCTGTGAGACTCGTGCCTTGGCGTCGGCTCCGCCGCCAGCAGAAGGCGCAGGTCGCCAAATGAGCGGAAGTCGCATGAGCGAATCAACGTGATACGGGCCCTTAAAGAGGAACCCGAAGTCGCCCTGGAACTCGCCGTGGTCGGTGGTGAACACGATGTCGAGATCCTCGCTCCACCCCTTTGCCGCGATTGCCGCGAGAACTCGACCGATGGCTTCGTCGATGAGTTCGTTTTCGATATGCGCCATCGCGTTGACTTCGCGAATCTGATCGGCGGTAAGGGTGGCGGGAACCCACTTGCCGGGAGCCTCGTAATTGCTGACGAGCACGCCGTCGTACCAAAGGCGCCAGTGGCGCGGTTTGGAGTCGATGATTGCTTCGCGTTCGGCTTGATTTTGCGGATAGCCAACGGGAAGGTCGAGCTCGCGCCAGTCGACGCGATGTAGTTCAGATTCGGGTGGATCCCACGGGTGATGAGGGTCGGGGAAACTCATCCAGCAGAACCAGTCGTCGTCAGCGTTCAGGCCGTCGAGCCATGAGATGGTTCGATCGGCGACCCAATCGGTGTGATACCAATCGCGCGGAACAGCATTGCGTTTGATCTGCGGAGCACCGGAATCGCCACCAGGAACATCGCTGACTTCAAGATCGCCGTCGAGCACCTGAAAGAACATTCCGATTGCTTCGGGATGGTTTTGACGAATCCAGCGTGAGTAATGCGTGAATCCGGCCGCGCCATGGGTCGCGAGTTCCATGTGATCGAAACCGCGGTGGCCTTCTGTGGCGCCAGCAAAACCCTGACGGTTTTCTTCGAAGCGCAAGAACGGGTCGAGCAGTGGTTCGAAGTGGCTCTTACCAATAAGTGCCGTGCGGTAGCCGGCATCGCTGAGAACTGCAGCAACACTTGGTGATTCAACGGGAAGTGGAACACCGTTCATCCAGACGCCATGCGTACCAACGTTTTGTCCCGTGACCATGGTGGAGCGTGATGGCATGCACACGACATTTTGTGGCTGAGCACGGTCGTAGGAAATTCCGTTTGCTGCAAACGAGTCGATGTTCGGTGTGCGTGCAACATTGCCGCCGTTGGCACCGATTGCGTCGTAACGCATTTGATCAGTGGTGATGAAAAGAATTTTGCGACCCATCAGCGTTCGTCCTCAGTGTGGTCGTTCAGCATGCGAGCAAGATTTCCGATGCCTTCGGAAATGACGCCGTCGAGCACGAAGGCCATCGGGTCGGGAGAAATTTCGGTTGAGTACATGAGGAGGCAGCCCGGTTCGCCGTCTTCGATGACATCCATGGTTCCGAGGTGGTACTTCACGGGCAGGGGGCCGGTGATGCGGTACTGGAAACGGCGCATGCGATTGTCGAGCGTGACAATCTCTTCGAAGACCGGCAGGCCTGCTGCAAGCGTGAGCGTGCGGATGTTGTCTTCAACGGTCACGGCGGCGACGCCCGGGAACCACTGCACGATGCGTGTCGGGTCACCTATGACCTTCCAGACGTCGTCGGCGCTTCGGTGGACTCTCGCATGTGATCTGATGGTGGCCATCGAAACTCCGGGGCAGGAAAGTGTTCAGACTACCGTCAATTAAAGTGACAATTCATGTCTTGGTCTGATCGCTTGAAGGCGCAGTCTCGTTCCGTCGCCACGACGGTGGTCAACGCTGCATGGGAGCGAATTCGCCTCGCCGGTGCGATCAATGCTGAGCATCCGCTGGCTCGTCGTTACGGATCAATGGGACGAGGTAGTTACGTCGCGTTCCCTCAGGGGGATTGCTACAACGCACACGCCATTCATCTCGGCGAAGACTGCTTCATCGGTGCGGGGACGACGCTCGCGGTCGGCATGCCTACCGAGACGTACCCGGCCGATTCGCCCCCCGTGATTGAGATCGGTGATCGAACAACGGTGGGTAAGGACTGCTGGTTTGTCGCTCGCCATTCGATCGTGCTTGAAGCCGATGTCACGATCGCGCCCAACGTGTACTTCACTGACCACAACCACACTTATGCCGACCCGTGGCTTCCTGTGGGCAAGCAGGTGCTTCAGGGTTTTTCGGTGCGCGTTGGTTCAGGAACCTGGATCGGCACAAACGTTGTGGTGTTGCCGGGCGCCAACATTGGTCGTAACTGCGCGATCGCTGCTGGTGCTGTTGTGCGCGGGGACATTCCCGATCACAGCGTTGTCGTAGGCGTACCGGGTCGTGTCGTGCGTCGTTGGATCGACGGCGAGGGCTGGGTCCCGCCGCTTACGAATGAAGTTGTTGTTGTCGAAGGTTGGCCCGTGGGAGTTCGACCAACCGAAAAATAAGTGCAGTGTTCACTCGACG
>CAIKHC010000276.1 GCA_903827085.1 uncultured Candidatus Nemicrothrix sp.
CCGGGCCACTTTCATTTCCAACCGATTGAACGACTCAATCAGTAGGCGCGTGCTTCTGCTGGTTCCTCGTCAAGAACGCTGTCGGACGGGCTAAGGAATCGCCACACCAGTCCTGCGATAACTGCGCCAACAATCGGAGCGACCCAGAACAGCCACAACTGACCGATCGCCCAACCACCCTGCACAACTGCGGGACCAGTTGAACGAGCAGGGTTCACCG
This sequence comes from uncultured Candidatus Nemicrothrix sp., assembly GCA_903827085.1. GTDB lineage: Bacteria > Actinomycetota > Acidimicrobiia > Acidimicrobiales > Acidimicrobilacustridaceae > Acidimicrobilacustris > Acidimicrobilacustris europaeus. Next base: position 221 of record CAIKHC010000276.1, read on the forward strand.
AGGTATTGGTGACCGGGATTGAGATGAGGTGGATAAGCACGAGAGCGAAACCAATCGCCATCGGTGCCGCAGCTCCAACCGCCTTCTTTGCCGTGGTTCCGAGGATCACGAACAAGAACCCTGCCGTCATCACGATTTCGGTAATGAGAGCAGCAGTGAGGTTGAACCCACCCGGCGAATGATCGCCGTAACCATTTGCAGCAAGACCGTCGACCTTGAGATCGAAGCCAGCACGACCAGAAGCAATCGCCCAGATCGTAAGCGCAGCGAGAATTGCGCCGATCACCTGAACGACCACATACGGAAGGACTTCCTTGGTCGGGAAACGCTTCGAGACCCACAGACCGATGGTGACGGCCGGGTTGAAGTGACCACCGGAAATGTGACCAACCGCGTAGGCCATGGTCAGAACAGTGAGGCCGAATGCGAAAGAAACGCCAACAAGCCCGATACCCAGTTGAATGCCATCGCTGCTGCTGATCAATTTTGCTGCCAATACGGCGCTACCGCAGCCACCGAGCACGAGCCAGAACGTGCCGATCGCTTCGGCGATGAGCTTTTTGCTCATGTTCATAGATTCCCCCTTGGGGTGAAAGGAATCGCCGGGAGTCGACGACGCAGAAAACGGTAGAAGGCTCACACCCCAGATGGGTGGATGGAGAAGAGTTCTTCGTTTGCAACAAGCCCCTCACCCGCAGCGTGATTCGGCCATCGGAGTCGTGGCAGGCTCATCGGGTGACTCTTGAACTCCCCCTTGCGACCGACCTACGCACATTGCTCACCCTTGATGCAGTGAGTCCCGATGCGTTCCTCGCCCCCAGTGCCCATACCGGTTGGGGACGCATCTACGGAGGCCAAGCAATCGCACAGGCCCTCCGTGCTGCCGCCTTGACGGTGAACGATGGACAGGTGCCGCACTCGATGCACGCCTATTACGTCAGACAAGGCGACGAAGCAGCTCCGGTTCTCTACGAAGTGCAACGAATCCGCGATGGGCGTTCGTTTTCGACTCGCCAGGTCGTCGCATCGCAATCCGGAGGCGCGATTCTCAATTGCATCGCGAGTTTTCATACTCCGGAAGAAAGCGAAGAGCGCGAAGCAACATTTCTGCCCAGTGACGCGCCACAACCAGATGATTTGGAAGACGAAGAAACACCGTTGTTCTTCCAAACCCGCGCGCAACGAGATACTCATGGCATGGCAACACTCGCCTGGATGCGCGCAACGGAATCGTTTGATGACGACCCGGTGATGAATGCCTGCGCGCTCGCGTACCTCTCCGATGAGCATCTTCTCGGAGCTGCACTTACCGGACACAGTCTCATCGGCGATTTCGAAAAACTGATGACGGCGAGCCTCGACCATGTCCTTTGGTTCCACCGTCCGCTCCGAGTCGACGACTGGCTCTGCTTCACTCTCGATGGCCAAGGAATGGCCGATGCGCGCGGTCTCTCGATTGCTCGAGTCTTCGATCGCGCAGGAACCCACGTTGCGACTGCTGCTCAGGAAGCCCTCGGGCGCCCTCGTCGCTGAGAGGTTCCGGCGAGTTCATCGGATATTTCCGAAACTCGACTGCGAAGCGGGCTCGATCTGTGCCATGGTCATGGAGTCATGCCTGATGATTCCGCCCGCACCCAAGACTTCGACGCCAACGCCGCTGGACCAATGACGCCCCCGCCGGCGACCGGCATGGGCACCGAACGTCCCGAGGAAGTTCCGCCCACCGGCGGCCCTATTGCCCTCGAACGAACCTTCGCCTTTATCGACATCTGTGGATTCACCGCACTCACTGAACGACACGGTCCGCGCCGCGCCGTACGTGCGCTCGAGGTCTTCCGCACATTGGTAAAAGAAGTCGCAGGTCGACGCGGTGTGCGCGTGGCTAAGTGGTTAGGTGACGGCGTCCTCCTTGTTGGCGTGAAACCAGGACCAATCGTTGCGACCGTTGCCGAAATGACCGGCCGCTTCGAATCCTTCGCAATTGATCTGCGCGCCGGTGTTGCAAGCGGCACTGCGCTGTTATTCGATGGCGACGATTACATCGGTCGACCAGTGAACCTCGCCGCCCGTCTCTGCGACGAAGCAGAACCAGGTCAGCTCCTCGCCCACCCCTCTGCACTTAACGGAGTCCCC
>CAIKHC010000277.1 GCA_903827085.1 uncultured Candidatus Nemicrothrix sp.
AACTTGGTGAGATGCGACTCGGAGTTTTTCGTGAGGCTATGGGTCAGCGATCCCCGCAACGCGTGTTGGCCGGCGACGGAACTGATGTTGATGATCGACGCGTTTTCGCTTTGCAGCAAATGTGGCGTTGCCAGCCGTGTCAGTTCGAATGGCACCGACACATTGAAGTGAAACGACTTTTCGATCTGCTCGACCGAGGTTTCAAGGAAGGGCTTGGAAATTGAACCGCCGGCATTGTTGACGACGATGTCGAGGCGACCGAACTCGCTGATGGTTCGATCAACAATGTTTGCCAGCACGGTGAGATCGTTCACATTTCCGGGCAGGACGAGCGCACGTCGGCCAAGCGCTCGCACATCGGCAGCAACGGCTTCGAGGTCTTCAGCGGTGCGGGCGGTGAGGACAACGTCGGCCCCGGCAGCAGCGAAGGTGGTGGCGATTGCCGCGCCGATGCCTTTGCCGGCACCAGTGATGATGGCGACCTGGTCAGTGAGCAGGAAGCGGTCGGTGAAGTCAGCGGCGGAAGTCATGGCGACAACGTACGCGCCCAATTCGCTCGCTGCTGAAAGGGCTGCGAAACCTCAGTGGGTGAAGATCGGTACGAGCGGTGCTGCTGGTCCTGGTTCTGGTGCTGGTTCGACCGGGACCGGAAGCACTGCGAACGCAAACGTAGAGATGGAGCCGTTGGGGTTGTTCTCGGAGGGGTAGGTCATGGTGACGGTCTCGGTGAAGACACCTGTTGTCGGATCAACAGTGCCGAGGTCGGCACCGACAAATTCCGAAGGTGCAATCCCGTTTGCAGTTAGTCCCAAGCCTGTCGACATCGCATAGACCGTATTGCCGGTGGCTACGCAGTCGAATCCAAGTGCCTGCGTACTGATGCCTGCTTCGGTCGGAATCGCATTGGTCGTATCGATTGACATCCAGGGGATTGCGATTGAGGCCGGTGATTGTTGACCGCTGAAGAGATCGGGTTCAAACATCAATGTCCACATGTCGGATGCACATGAAGTCAGTCCCAACACGGCGGTGTCCGGTGGGAAACCGTCGCCGACCTGCGTGAGTTCGCCGGAGGAAAGATTCACCGTGAACAAGCAGTTGAATATGTAGGTGTCGGACGGAGCAAAACTCTGCAGATCGATTGGCTGCGACTCGCAGGTTGTTTCGTTGACTGCAATCACGTAAACGATGCCAGCGGCATCGACAGCGATGCCTCCACCGAAAGTGCCGCTGATGGGAGAACCGCCCACGGTGAGCGTTTGCCCACTGGGCGTTCCATCGGCAGAGAAGGTGATGAGTACCGCGCCACCGAGTGAGTCAACTGCGGGGCTGACTGAACCGATTCCAATTTGTGTGCCGGCAATGCCGTAGACCGTTCCGTCGGCTGCAACCGCGAGGTCCCAGGCGCAGGCTGCTTCAGAGGGAACGGCGGGAAGGTCGGTGAGAACCCCAGAGGCAAGGTCGATTGTTAAGAGATCGCACATGCCTTGACCGTCGTCCATGACTGTGAAAGCGGTGACCGGTTCGGCGGGGGCGGTGACCGCGTCTGCGTTGGAGTTCGATGACGAACCAAACGGGAGCACGAACGCTGCAGCGACAAGCGCCATTGCTGCGAAGGGGAGAAGAATTCGTCGAGCAGTCAAGGGAGTCTCTTTCAGCGAGGTGATGCTGCAGATTACTCAAAAACGGAGAGCGTTATATCAGCCCGGTGCGGTGTAGGCCGGCTCGATAGCGGCCAGATCGTCAATCCAGGCCTGCGGAAGGTCGAACCAGCGGGCCCCGGCGATGATGCGCTCGAGGTAGTCGGGCCGGGGCAATCCATGGTCGTTGTAGTTCTCTATATAGAGGAGTAACTCGACGGGCAGGTCTTCGGCCATAACGGTCACGAATTCTCGGCGATACAGCCCGCCGGCCACGCCTTCGTAGTGATCGAGGCGGGCGAGGTCGGCATCGGACACATTCCAGACGCCGCCCCAAACCTGGGCGCCCGGTGAGGGGGAGACGGTTGCATAGCCGCGGCCACCAATTCGCCAGGCCCAGTTCTCGAGAAAGGCGGCGCCGAGTGCGATGGCATCGGGGCAGCGCCAGTCCATTTGCTCGGGATCAAGGTTTGATCCGTAAGCGAAATACAGATGGGGATTGATGAGGGTCGAGGAGTCAAAG
>CAIKHC010000278.1 GCA_903827085.1 uncultured Candidatus Nemicrothrix sp.
CAGCATGGACTCATGGTCGGAGTGGAACTTGCGCCGCCTCAAGATGATCTGCGTTGGGGTCGACGAGTGTGCGCCGCATCAGTGAACCGCGGCGTGCTCTTACGACCCCTTGGCGACGTCGTCGTCCTCATGCCCATCCTCACGTCAACCGCTGAAGAAATCGACCGCATCGTCGACGTGTTGAGCGCATCGATCGACGAGGTTTGCGCTCAGTGAGCGACAGCCATTCTGCTCATTGGTCCGAGTGGTTCGAAACGCAAGAGACCGAAATCAAGAAGAGTGGTCGATGGCGCGCTCCGAGATCGTTTGACGCTCACGGAACTGTTGGCGAACTCGAAGGACGCACAGTGGTCTCGTTCGCGTCGAATGATTATCTCGGACTCACGGCACATCCCGTCGTGCAAGCAGCCGCCATCGAGGCAACGAAGCGCTGGGGGTCTGGGTCAGGGGCATCACGCCTCGTCGTCGGGTCGCGTCCGATCCACCATGAACTCGAAGACGCGATTGCGCAATGGCGCGGAGCCGAAGCCGCTGTTCTCTTCCCCACTGGATTCGCCGCCAACCTCGGTTTGCTTGCAACCTTGGGCGGCCCCGGTGTCGTGATGCATTCGGATGAACTGAATCACGCGTCAATCATCGACGGTTGTCGCATGGCCCGCGCGAATGGCGCGGCCGTGCATCGGTACCGGCATCTTGATCTCGACCATCTCGCAACGAACCTTGCTGCGAATGCCGGAGCACGTCAGGTTGTCGTCACCGACACCGTGTTCTCAATGGATGGCGACGTCGCCCCCATCGACAAACTCGCATCGCTTTGTGCACGACATGATGCCCTTCTTGTTGTCGACGAAGCCCACGCAGTACTTGAACCTCCACCTGAGCCACTCGTCAACGGTGCAATCGTCGTTCAGGTCGGAACCCTGTCAAAGACGCTTGGAGCACTTGGCGGGTTCGTTGCCGGCCCTCGCCCCCTCGTTGATCTTCTCGTCAACCGAGCCCGTACCTACATCTTCACTACTGCCCCCAGCCCCGCCGATGCGGCCGCAGCACTTGCCGCAATCAGGGTCGTGCAATCGGAAGAAGGTGCCGCTCTTCAGCAACGTTTGCGTCAACACATTGCGCGCGTCGCTCCTGGGCACCCATCACCGATCATCCCGGTGATCTTGGGCGATGAAGGTTCGGCGCTGGCGGCATCGCTACGACTTCTTGAACTCGGCCTTCTTGTGCCCGCTATCCGTCCTCCTACCGTTGCAGTGGGATCAAGCCGACTTCGCATTGCGCTTTCCGCGGCCCATACTGATGAACAGATTTCTGCACTTGTTGATGCCCTGCGTGTGTTGGAGAGCGACGGTGGACAATGACATTTGATGGACTGCGACCACAGCGACTTGTCGTCGTTGTCGGCACTGGCACCGAGATTGGCAAGACCTACGTGACCGCCCGCTTATTGCGCGATCTTCGTACCAGAGGTATCGATGTCGCCGCACGAAAGCCCGCTCAGTCATTTGGTCCTGAGGACCAATTCACCGACGCTCACTTTCTTGCCGACGCGTCGGGTGAATCTCCAAACGACGTGTGTCCACGTCATCGCTGGTATCCGGTCCCCATGGCACCGCCCATGGCTGCCGATGCACTCGCTCGTCCGCAGTTCTCTGTCGAGGACCTTGCGGCGGAAATCCAGTGGCCACTTCCCGCTCCGACTGTCGCGTTCGTTGAATCTGCCGGAGGAGTTCGTTCACCACTCGCGTCGGACGGCGATTCGATCAGCCTCATCGAAATTCTTCAGCCTGACATCGTGTTGCTCGTGGCCGATGCTGGACTCGGGACAATCAATCAGATCATCCTGAGCCTTGAAGCCATCAATAGCGGCGCTCATGTTGCGACACCCATCGTGGTACTTAATCGCTTCGACCCCGCCGACGATCTCCATAAGCGCAATCGCGATTGGCTCGTTGAGCATCTTGAAGTCGACGTGCTTTCGAGCGTTCACGCCGTTCTGGCAAAGATCTCGCCCCTCTAGGTCCGACTTCGCTCGCAATCCACCACAGAATGGGCACCCGATCAGGCGCACTGAGTCGACCTCCGGTACGGTCCACCCTTCGACAGGCGGTCAATGAGGGCGAGGGGGCGGAGCAATGATCAAGGCAACAGAACGATCAGTCCCCGCTTCGGCCGACATCACCCTCACCGAAGCCGCAGAAGTACTCGGCGTTCATTACATGACGGCGTACAAGTACGTTCGCACCGGAAGACTGGCCGCCTCCAAGGTTGGAGGGGGCTGGCGAATTACAAGCGACGCGCTCAAGGAGTTCCAGTCCGCTCCCACTACACGCACTTCCGGCGAGCGCGTCGACTGGTCAGCGCGGCTTAGAGACCGCTTGACCGCAGGCGATGAAGCAGGATCTTGGAATGTGATTGAGGCATCGATGGCTTCGGGACTCGCTCCTAGGTCGGTGTATCTCGACGTGCTCGCACCAGCACTCGCCGCCATTGGAGCCGCATGGGCTATCGGCGAGGTTTCAATCGCCGAGGAACACCGTGCGACTGCCGTAACAAATCGCCTCATCGGACGTTTAGGTCCCCAGTTCAGTCGCCCAGGCCAAACACGCGGCACCATTGTCATTGGCGCAGTAGCCGGTGACCAACACGCGGTACCGATCGCAATGGCTGCTGACCTCCTTCGTGGACGCGGCTTTACCGTGATCGACCTCGGCGCCAATACCCCGGTCGATACATTCATCGATGCCGCAAACACTGCAGATCGACTTCTCGCTGTAGGAATCAGTTCAAGTACTGCAGGCGTCGATCACAACGTGATCGCTACTGCAGACGCTCTTCGAGATCAGGTCGGTTGCCCCATCGTCATCGGCGGACATGGGATCGAAGACGATGCGCGCCGCGCTCATGCCGACGCGATCACGAGTTCCGCCGATGAAATGCTCGAGGCGTTCGATCGCATTGCGAATGGAGCAGCCGAGAAGTAACTGATCAGGCAGGCGCCGGAGTCACAGCTGGTCGGCCGGCAAGAACTTCAACGATGTTCTCGCAGCACAGTCGGACCATGTCCCCACGAGCCAACGTCGATGCCGAACCAAGGTGCGGAGCCAGCACAACATTGTCGAGAGTCAGCAGGCCCTCGGTGATCTTTGGCTCGAATTCGTAGACGTCAAGACCAGCGGCAGCGATTTGCCGTTCCCGCAGCACATTCACCAGCTCTGCCTCGTCGATCAATGCGCCTCGACCTGTGTTGACGAGCACTGCAGTCGACTTCATCAGACGAAAAGCACGTGCGTCGAACATGTGTCGACTCTGATCGTTCAGTGGGGCGTGGAGCGAAATGAAATCGCTCCGCCGAAGAAGATCGTCGAGTGACACGAACTCCGCACCAAGCGATGTTTCAATCTCCGGAGAGACCTGCTTGCGATTGAAATACACAACATTCATGCCGAAGCCCTGGGCGCGGCGTGCAACCGCTTGTCCGATCGCACCCATTCCGACAATGCCCAGCGTTTGATGACGTAGTGGTTCGCCGAGCAACTGTGTCGGCGCCCACCCTGTCCACTCCCCCGCTCGAACCAGACGCTCCCCGGCCCCAAGATTTCGAGCGGCAGAGAGCAGCAGCGCCCACGCAAGATCAGCGGTCGCGTCAGTGAGCACACCCGGCGTCGTTGTGACCTCGATTCCGCGTTGTCGAGCAGCGGCAACATCGATGTTGTCGAATCCGACTGCGTAATTCGAAACAACTCGCAACAAGGGAGCAGCGTCAAGCACCTCTTCGTCGATCCGATCACTCAACATGCACAAAAGAGCGTCAGCTCCTTCGACCCCAGCGATTAGTTCGGCTCGTTGGAGCGGACGATCCTCGTCGTTGGCCCGCACTTCGAAACCCAATTCGACAAGCAGGTCGATACCGGGAGCGGGCAATGGACGGGTCACAAAGACAACAGGAGCCATAGCAAACGGTGGCACAAATATCTCAGTTGCCCGTGGCACTCACCGGCGCGTCAACAAAGACGACAGGAGCTTCGAACGCCGCTCGCCGCGCAACACGGCGAAGCGCCCCCAGAACAGGACGACCAGCCACAAGGATGAAGATCGCAGAGAAAACAGCGCGCGGAATGTCGAATCCGAATGATGTCGTGATGTGGAATCCCCAGAATCGCCGCAGGTTTTCAGCAAGTGAATCTCCCGCCACATACGAAACAGTGGTGTCACCGGCGCTCACGAACGGCCAGAACCAAAGATTCATGACAAGCCCATAAGCGAGTGCAGAAATCGCGGCATACGCGGCCAACATCGCGACTTCGATTTTCCCACGTGCAGGGGGAAGACATCCGGCAAAGAAACCGATCCATGCCGCGCCAAACATTTGAAATGGCAACCAGGGGCCAACACCACCCGTGATCAACGCGCTCACAAAAAGCGTGAGCGCCCCAAGCACAAATCCGAATCCGCGACCGAAGACACGACCCGCTGGAATCAGCAAAAAGAAGACTGGTTCAAATCCAGCGACACCGCCGCTCGGCAAACGCAGTACTGCTCCGCTCGCAGCGAGGACTCCAAGCAGGGCAACCGATTTAGCGTCAAGAGAGCCATCGGCCAATTCCGCAAGGATGACTCCGATCAATAGCGGAATGAGGATGACAAAGATCCAAGGCGCATCGCTGCTGTGCGAAGAATCAAGCGAAGAACTCGCAGAAGCAAACAACGGCCAAGCAAACGCCACGATCCCAAGCGCGAAGGCCGCAACCAGTAACACCCAAGAGGTGAGCCCGAGACGGACTGCATCGACCCGAGATGGCGATGCGACGGTCATGAGTAGGAACTGTCGCCTGCAACTGCAAGCGCCAACTGAACCTCGTTCACTGTCAGAAGAGCAAGTGGAGCGAGGACCTTCGCAACCTGCGGTGCAAACACTGGCGAATGCACGACGACATCGCGAGCAGGGCCATCGGCGACAACTTCACCTTCGGCGAGAACGATGCATCGATCAGCAACGGCGGCAACAACTTCAACATCATGGGTAGCGATGACCACGGCATGCCCGTCGGAAGCCAGTTGAGCGAGAACCTCAACCAACCGTTGTTTTGCTCCGTAGTCGAGTCCCCGAGTTGGTTCATCGAGCAACAGCAGTGGAGGTTCCGAGGCCAACACGATTGAGAGCGCAAGACCGAGACGTTGCCCTTCGGATAGATCACGGGGATGAGTCGACGCGTCGACTCCGGGAACAATGCGATCAAGCACGGTTCGAGTGGTTCCGTGCACCAAACCCGCATCGCGATCCGATGCGTTGCATTCCGCTGCAACCGTGTCGTGGTAGAGCAACACACCGCTGTCTTGCGGAACCAATCCCGCTACCCGGACGACGTCGCGAGCCGAAAGGCGGTGAGGCGTCGATCCCATAACCTGCACAGCCCCCGAAACGGGCTCTCGTAGTCCCACAAGATGATTGAGCAGCGTCGACTTACCAGCGCCGTTGCGACCCATGAGCGCAACCACTTCACCTGCTCGGAACTCGAGATCGACTCCCCGAAGCGCGGTGATGGGACCATAGGAAGCCTGAAGGCCGTTGGTTGTCGCGACGACATCGCCAAGTGATCGGGCCTTGCGACTGAAGACCTCAGTATCGATCGATGCGAGTTGATCGCGAAGTGGGCCAGCGACTCGCCGTGCATCTCGAACCGAAAGCGGAAGTGGAGACCAACCGGCGAGACGTCCGAGTTCAACCACGGGCGGGGCCACGACTGATCCGCCAAACACTTCAGCCGGTGTTCCGACGACAACCGGGCGTCCGTCACCAGGCACCAGCACGATGCGATCGGCGTACTGCACAACACGTTCGAGTCGATGCTCGGCGATCAACACTGTGATGCCGAGGTCGTGGACCAACCGCGTCAGAGCGGCAAGAACTTCTTCCGCCGCCGCTGGATCAAGCGCCGAGGTGGGCTCATCGAGAACGAGCACCCGCGGCCCCGCTGTGAGCACCGACCCAATCGCGACCCGTTGCTGCTGACCACCAGAAAGTGAAGCAAGGGGACGATGACGAAGTTCGTGCAACCCCAGCAAATCGAGAATGTCTTCAACCCGTCGACGCATCACATCGGGGGCAACACCGAGGTTCTCCATCGCATAGGCCAATTCATCTTCAACGAAGTCGGTCACGAAACCGGCAGCCGGATCTTGACCCACGACGCCAACGACGTCGGCGAGATCGCGCGGAGCAACATCCGAAGTTGTTCGACCATCGATGACAACCGACCCGGCAAGAATTCCGCCCGAAAACCGTGGAACTAATCCGTTGACTGCACGAAGCAACGTCGACTTGCCTGAACCAGTCACACCAACAACAAGGCAAAGTTCGCCTTCGGGGACTTCGAACGAAACATCGACCAACGTGGGGGTGGTTGCGTCGGGATAGGTGATGGTGACGTGCTCAAACCGGATCATGCTGCCACCACCAGCGGTGAAGAAGCTGAGGTGAGCGTCGGAGGATGCGGAGCAAACCACGCAGGTAGCGCTGCGATGAGAAGTCCAATCACAGCAACGAATGGAACCGCAGGAACCTCAAGCGGATTCGTTGAGGGGCTCAGCGCGTCGCCCATTCGTCCAACAAAAACGAATGATCCGAATGCGGCGAGCCCAACAAGCGACACCAACCACTCGGGCCCGATCCATGGGTCTGGCCGATAACGGGTTCTCATAGTCGACTTACCGCCAGCGACGAGCGCCCCGGCCAGCGCCGCTGCACCTACACCAAGTGCCGGAATGCGAAACAGTGCCGGCGCGCTTGGATCGAGAAGCCCGTACGAGCCAACGGCAATCGCTACGAGTCCCAGCAACACGAGTCCGACGGAACGACGACGGACCGAAACTGAACTCGAACCACGTCTTCCGTACCCGCGACTGTCCATCGATGCGGCAAGCGCAACGGCACGATCGAGTGCACCTTCAAGTACAGGCAACGCTGACGCGCTCCAAGCACGGACTCCCCGATCAGAACGACCGCGAAGTCGACGGGCTTCGCGAACCTGGCGCGATGCGACAATTGCCTGAGGCGCAAATGTGAACGCGATCGTGACAGCAACGCCAGCTTCGTAGAGGACCGTCGGAAGCGCCCGAAGCATCCGATACGGACTACACAACGATGTTGCTGCACCAAAGCAGGCCAACACCGCAGCGAGCCGAAGGCCTTGGTAGAACGCGGCCATCAAAGATTCAAGGGTGACGGGGCCACCGACGCTCACTCCCGCAGCCCAATCCGGAAGCGTTACCTCAGGGATTGTGAACAGCGTGGTTCCCGGAACGCGAACACCAAAGAAGATCTGAAAAACGATGCGTACGGCAATCACGATCATTCCGAGGCGCAAAAAACTGGCAAATGATCGGGACCATGGGACATCAGCACGCCGAGAAACAACCACCCAACCGGAGACAGCGATGATCAGACAGAGGAGAGCTGGGTTCGTTGTGCGTAACGCACATGCCGCCAACGCAACCGCCCACAGCCACCACGCACCTGGATGAAGAAGTCGGGGTGCTGTCATCGCGACCCGCGCGTCTGAACCCATGCTCCGCCCGCCATCACTCCGATGAGAACGAAAACCACTGCGATCCCCACCCATCGACCGGCATTTGAGTCAGTTGACTTCGATGACGCGAGTGCGACCTCACCTACGACGACAGCCTCGACAGCACTCGTCACCGTCAACGACCCTGTTGCTGCTCCAACTTGCTGCTCGGGGTTTGCGTCGCCAGAACTCGGCGGAATGAGCG
>CAIKHC010000279.1 GCA_903827085.1 uncultured Candidatus Nemicrothrix sp.
CCAAAGCAGGCGCGCTACCAAGCTGCGCCATTCCCCGGCGAGAGCAGCGTACAGGTAGAACTCGAGGCCTCCGAACGAGGTCGATCGACGACCGAATCTCTCAGGTGGACGGGGCCGCGAACCACACCGGTAGACTCGCCAACCTGTGAAATCAACTGTCGAAGCCCTCGAGGGCAACAAGGTCAAGCTGTCCGTCGAGATCGACGAGCAGGAATTCGAATTAGCCGTCGATGCGGCGTTCAAAAAGATCGCCCGCGAGGTGCGCATACCCGGATTCCGTCCCGGTAAGGCACCTCGTCGGGTTCTTGAGTCGCATATCGGCGCAGGTGCCGGGCGATCTCAAGCTCTGAACGATGCATTGCCGGAGTACTACTCCGATGCAGTGGTCGCGAACGAGGTCGATGTCATCGCTCCTCCCGAGATCGAGATCACCGATGGTCAAGAATCGGGAGTCATCAAGTTCGACGCGATTGTCGAAGTTCGTCCCGTGATCACCGTGAGTGGCTACGCCGATATGGCCGTCGAGATTCCAGCGCCGACTCCTTCGGACGACGAAATCGATGCGCAGCTCGATCGTTTCCGCAACCAATACGGCGACCTCGAAGTTGTTGAGCGCGCTGCTGGCTCTGGCGATTTCGTCACGGTCGACATCGAAGGCTCACAAAACGATGAGGTTCTTGAAGGTCTTGTGGCGAGTGCGTACCTCTACGAGGTCGGCTCCGCAGGCATCGTTCCTGAGCTCGATGAGCAACTCGTCGGCGCAGCTGCTGGCGACACTCGTTCGTTCGATGCACCTCATCCCAACGGTGAAGAGGAAGACCCACTTCATTTCGAGGTCACCGTCACCGAGGTGAAAGCCAAGGTTCTTCCCGAACTCAATGACGAATTTGCTGCTCAGGCATCAGAGTTCGAGACCATGGCGGCATGGCGCGACGATCTTGTCACCCGCATGACCGAAGTTCGCAAGGCGCAGTCGCAAATGATGGTTCGCGAAAAGATCGGCGAAGCACTTGCCGAACTCGTCACCGACGAACTTCCCGAGCCACTCCTCGCCGCTGAAATGAACGAGCGCCTTCAAGATATGGCGATGCGCCTGCAGGCCCAGGGCCTGTCGCTTGAACAGTGGCTCCAGTTCTCTGGAACTGACACTGAGCAGTTCCTTGACGAGCTCAAGACCACTGCTGATCGTTCTGCTCGCGTCGATCTTGCCCTTCGTGCCATTGCGTTGGCTGAATCCATCGAGGCACTCGAAGAAGATCTGGATCTCGAGTTCGAGGCCGTGGCCGCTCGTGTGCAGCAGGACAGCGATGTTGTTCGCTCCCAACTCATTGAGGCCGGACATCTTCCGGCCCTGAAGACCGACATCGCGAAGCGTAAAGCTCTCGATTGGCTGACCGAATCGGTCCGTATCTCGGACGAAGCTGGCAACAGCATCGTTTTTGCCGATCTTGCAGTCTCAGATGACGAGGATGGCGATACCGTGCCGGAGACCCCAGCGTCCGAGGAGGACGAAACCGAGTGACCGAATCCAGCGGCTTGGCCAACCTGAAGATCAGCAACTACATCCCGAATCCGACGGTTATCTATGAAACCAGTCGCGGTCAGACCATTACGGCCGATCTCTATTCGCGGTTGCTGAAGGAAAACATCATTTTCATCGGCACCCCGATCGATGACACCGTTGCCAATCTCATCTGCGCCCAGCTGCTGCATCTCGAGTCGGAGAATCCCGACAAGGACATCAACATCTACATCAACAGCCCTGGTGGCGATGTTCTTGCTCTTATGGCGATCTACGACACCATGCAGTTCGTCAAGCCCGACATCATGACCATTTGCTTTGGTCAGGCTGCTTCCGCAGCGGCCGTTCTTCTTGCTGCCGGCACCCCCGGAAAGCGTCTTGCCCTGCCTCACGCCCGTATTTTGATCCACCAGCCATACGCCGGTGCTCAGGGCCAGGCCACCGATATCGAGCTGGCGGCCCGAGAGATTCTCCGCATCCGATCCCTTCTGGAAGAGGTCCTTTCCTTCCATACAGGGCAGACCCAAGAGAAGATCCACCGGGACACCGACCGGGACTTTGTAATGTCTGCAGAGGAAGCAAAGGACTACGGGATCATCGACGAGGTGATTTCAGTCCGGGAGCTCGCCGATACGAGCGGCCCAATCACGGCCGTCCGCTAAGACTCAACAGACCAAGGGGTACCCCAACGTGGCCAAGTTCGGAGATGGTGGCGAACTTCTGAAGTGCTCGTTTTGCGGGAAGTCCCAGAAGCAGGTCAAGAAACTGATCGCTGGTCCTGGTGTCTACATCTGCGACGAGTGCATTGACCTGTGTAACGAGATCATCGAAGAGGAACTCTCCGAAACCGGCGAGTTGTCCCTCGAAGAACTTCCCAAGCCGGTTGAAATTTTTGAATTCCTGAACGACTACATCGTTGGGCAGGAACAGGCGAAGCGGATTCTCGCCGTCGCGGTCTACAACCATTATCGCCGAGTGCAGTACGGCGTAGCGCAGCGCGACGATGTCGAACTCGCAAAGTCGAACATCCTCCTCATCGGTCCGACCGGTTGCGGCAAGACACTTCTTGCGCAGACTCTTGCTCGCATGCTGAACGTTCCGTTCGCAATTGCCGACGCAACTGCGCTCACCGAAGCCGGTTACGTCGGTGAAGACGTTGAGAACATTCTACTCAAGCTCATTCAAGCTGCCGACTACGACGTCAAGAAGGCCGAGACCGGCATCATCTACATCGACGAAATCGACAAGGTCGCTCGCAAAGCCGAGAACCCATCGATCACTCGCGACGTTTCCGGTGAAGGTGTGCAGCAGGCATTGCTGAAGATTCTCGAAGGAACCACTGCATCGGTTCCACCTCAGGGCGGACGTAAGCATCCACACCAGGAATTCATTCAGATCGATACCACCAACATTCTGTTTATCTGTGGTGGTGCTTTCGCAGGAATCGACAAGCTCATCGAAAGCCGAATCGGCAAGAAGGGCATCGGCTTCTCTGCCGAACTCCGTTCCGACAAGACCGATGTTGGTGCCCTCTACAAGAGCATCCTCCCGGAAGACCTCATCAAGTTCGGGCTTATCCCCGAATTCATCGGCCGACTCCCAGTGATCGGCGCTGTCGCCAATCTCGACCGTGAAGCGCTTGTCGAAATCCTTGTCGAACCCCGTAACGCTCTTGTGAAGCAATACCAAAAGTTCTTCGAATTCGAAGACGTCGAACTTGAGTTCACGCCGGAAGCACTCAACGCAATTGCTGATCAGGCACTTGTTCGTGGCACGGGTGCTCGCGGGTTGCGCGCAATTCTTGAAGAGGTTCTCCTCGAAATCATGTACGACCTGCCTAGTCGCGAAGACGTTGCCAAGGTCATCATTGGCGCCGAGTCGGTTATCGAGCGGACTGAGCCGATCTTCATCACTCGGGCAAGCACGCCGCGCACAAACCGCCCCCGTCGCGCTGCGTCCTAAGTCGCAACCCTTCACTCCATTGCGTCCGACTCTGTGAACTTCAACGAATCACTCGCGTACCTCGAGTCGCATATCAACCTCGAAGCAACTGCTGGCCTTATTCATGGCCTGTCGCTCGATCACATGCAGCGCCTCGTTGGTGTCCTCGGAGATCCCCAGGAGTCATTTCCAGTCATTCACGTGACCGGCACAAACGGCAAGGGTTCCACTGCCCGAATGATCACGGCATTGCTCGTCGAGCATGGGCTCTCGGTCGGCACGTACAGCAGTCCCCATCTGCAGCGCATTAACGAGCGCATCAGTTGGAATGCCGAAGCA
>CAIKHC010000280.1 GCA_903827085.1 uncultured Candidatus Nemicrothrix sp.
CGCTAATGGCGGATCGATGGCTCCCTGAGTCAGCAACGATCTCTTGAGCGATTAGCTCTGAGGTAACAACCCGATGTTTGTCCGGGCCCGTTCCAAAACGGGTCCGGCAATCGAACGTGCCTTTTCGGCTCCGCTTGCGAGAATCGCGGCGGTTCCGGTTGGGTCCGCGGCGAGTTCGGCAAACCGTTCTTGGATGGGACGCAATGTCTCAACAACTGCTTCGGCGACTGCCGTCTTCAAATCTCCGTAGCGGGTGTAGGACTCGGCGAGTGTCTCCGGAGCGGTGCCGGTGCACGCGCTGAGAATCGACAGAAGGTTCGAGACGCCAGGCTTTTCAGTCGGATCGAACCGAACATCGGTATCGGTGTCAGTGACGGCGCGTTTGATCTTCTTGGCAACAGCATCAAGATCTTCGAGAACAAGAATGGTTCCCTGAGGTGAATCCTCGGACTTTGACATCTTTTTGGTTGGATGCTGGAGGTCCATGACGCGAGCGCCAATTTTGGCAATCGCAGCTTCAGGTACGACAAAGGTGTCGCCGTAGCGGCTGTTGAATCGAATCGCGAGATCGCGCGACAGCTCGAGGTGCTGACGCTGATCGTCACCCACCGGCACGCGATCGGTGTCGTAGAGAAGGATGTCGGCCGCCATGAGGGCGGGGTAGGTGAACAGGCCAGCCGAAACGAACTCCGCTTGATCGCTCTTATCTTTGAACTGTGTCATGCGGCGGAGCTCGCCGACCGATGCAGTGCACTCCATAAGCCACGAAAGCTCAGCGTGTTCTCGAACGTGGCTTTGAACAAAGAGTGTGGATCGGGCCGGGTCGATGCCGATAGCCAAGAGAAGTTGGGCCAGTTCGAGGGTCCGGGTTCGAAGCTCAGTGGGGTCCTGGGGGACGGTAAGAGCATGGAGATCAACGACGCAGAAGATGGTGTCCGCCTCGGCCTGGTCGGCGACCCAGTGGCGCAGGGCTCCTAGGAGGTTGCCGAGCTGGACCGGACCGGTGGGCTTGATGCCCGAGAAGACACGCGTCATGGCTGCCGATGCTAGAGGTCCCGGTGGAGGTTTCGGGTACGGAATGCACATTGACCCCTCCGGACGCCTCTATCGTGAGTCCGTGCCATACGAGGTCCAGACATCGGTCTTTGAGGGTCCCTTCGACCTTCTGCTCCACCTGATCCTTCGGGAACAGGTGGACCTCTACGAGATCTCGCTCGCACGTATTGTCGACGCCTATCTCGTCGAGATCGAGAAGCTTGAGCATCTCGATTTGGAGATCACCACTGAGTTTCTCCTGATTGCGGCCACGCTCGTCGAACTCAAGTGCAAGCGTCTCCTGCCCGAGGACGTTGACATCGATCTCGACGATGAGTTCTCCCTTTGGGAAGAGCGCGACCTCCTTATTGCTCGTTTGCTCGACTGCAAGACGTTCAAAGACGCATCCCACGTTCTCTCAGACCTTTTCGACAACGCTGCGATGTGTGTTCCCCGTCGCGCTGGTCTCGACGAGCGCTACCTCGAACTTGTCCCAGACCTACTCGAGGGTGTCGATATCGACGATGTCCGAGCGGCGTACATCAGGGCAATGACGCCCAAACCAGTTCCCGTTGTGAGTATCGAGCACATTCACAGCGTTCGCGTGAGTGTGGGCGAGGCCGTAGAGGAACTCATCGATGAACTCCCGCGTTTTGGTCGGGTGTCATTCCGTCGACTCACCGAGACACTCGTCGAGCGACTCGAAATCGTTGTTCGCTTTCTTGCGGTACTCGAATTGTTTAAGCAGGGGTTCATCGAGCTCGATCAGCCTTCAGCATTTGGCGATATCGAAATCATTTGGGTCGGATCTCCGGCCATTGGTGTGGCGGACCTCGCCGACATCGACAACTACGACGGCTAAAGGTTCCTCATGTCTGCCGAAATCAAACGAGCACTCGAAGCGATCATCATGGTTGCTGACACGCCTGTGCAGACCGACATGCTGGCGCAGCTGACGGGAATGCCTGCTGAGCGTGTTGAAGCCGTCCTTGTCGATCTTGGTGCCGAATATGCAAGCGACGAGCGCGGCTTTCAACTGGTGCGTGTCGCCGGGGGTTGGCGCTATCAGAGCCATCCTGATCAAGCGCCGTACATCGAACAGTTCGTTCTCGAAGGCCAGTCGGCAAAGTTGTCCGCTGCCGCTCTCGAGACGTTGGCGATCGTCGCCTACAAGCAGCCGATCAGCCGAGCCCAGATCGCTTCGATTCGCGGAGTCGGAGTCGACAGCGTCGTGCGCACTCTCGAGCAGCGGGGATACATCGGCGAGGTTGCTCGCGACCCCGGTCCCGGTCAGGCCGTCATGTTCGGCACAACTCCAGAATTCCTCATGAAGATGGGCCTCGACTCGCTCTCACAGTTGCCGTCGATCGCCGATTTCGTACCAGGTGCCGATGTGGTCGAAGCACTTGAAATCGGTCTTCGTGTCGACTCCGCTGCTGCAGACGTTGTCAGTTCCGGCTCTGAGAGCGGAGAATCGGCCGATGGCGTTCGGCCTTCGTTGGGCTACTTGCTCGACGGGGACGGCCCGGTGTGACCGACGAGGAACGAGAGGGAGAGCGCCTTCAAAAGGTGCTGGCCCGCATCGGCATCGGAAGTCGGAGGGTTTGCGAGGATCTCATCGCCGAAGGCCGAGTGACGGTTAACGGCGAAGTTGCAGAACTGGGACGTCGAGTCACCGCTGAGACCGATGAAGTCGCCGTCAATGGCGTCATCATCGGCGTTCGACCCGGTCTTGTTCATCTGCTTCTGAATAAACCGACAGGTGTTGTAACGACCGCTGACGATCCTCAAGGACGTCCAACCGTTCTCGAACTGGTACCAGAAGAGCCACGCGTCTTTCCTGTAGGTCGCCTCGACATGGACACAGAGGGGCTGCTGCTCCTTACCAACGATGGAGATCTCGCCCATCGGCTGACTCATCCATCCTTTGGAGTCGAAAAGGAGTATGTCGCCCACGTTGAAGGGGAGCCGACTCGGGGCGAACTCCGCATGCTTCGCGAGGGAGTCATGCTCGAAGACGGAATCACCGCTCCAGCGAAGGCGGCACTTCTCGGCCCAGGAATTCTCCGCCTCACGATTCACGAGGGTCGAAATCGCCAGATCCGTCGTATGTGTGACGCCATTGAGCATCCGGTGATTCGCCTGATTCGTACCCGCATTGGCCCCCTCGCTGATCGAAAGCTCAAGCCAGGGCAGTGGCGTCCATTGACGGGCGAAGAACTTCGTTCCCTTGAGCGTGCCGCGGTCGAACGCTCGAATGAATCTCCCTCGGCTCGCTGACCTCACCGTTCTAGGATCACACCGTGACTTCTGTTGTTCGAGCGCTTCGCGGCGCCACCACCATTGATGCTGACACGGCCGACGATGTCCGAGCCCGCACGATCGCGTTGCTCGAGCAAATGATCGAGCGCAACGGGGTCGATCACGACGACATCATCAGTGTTCTCTTCACGGCGACAGACGATATCCATTCGATGTTCCCAGCCTCAGCTGCTCGCGACATTGGGTTCGGCGACATTCCCCTTATCTGTGCCCGCGAGCTCGACATCACTGGTGCAACACCTTTTTGCATCCGTGTGCTGATGCATCTCTCCACACCCCGATCACGTTCTGAGCTTCGTCATGTGTACCTCGAAGGCGCGAGCGGACTACGCGACGATCTGCCGGAGTGAGCGAGATGGCTCCGGATTCAAAACAGCGCACCGCACTGATTGTTGGCGTTGGTCTTATCGGCGGATCAGTCGGCCTGCGTTTGCGTGAGGCTGGTTGGCGCGTGCTTGGTCGTGACCGC
>CAIKHC010000281.1 GCA_903827085.1 uncultured Candidatus Nemicrothrix sp.
ATGAGCGACGGTTCGGCTCGTACCTTCCAGGTAGAGGTTCTTGGCGATACCGGCTTCCACCTCGGAGCAGGCCTGTACTTCGGTTGGAACGATCATCACCATGGCGAGTGGCGTGGCGAATTCAACCTTGAAGGCGAACGCATCGCTGATTGCACCGAGCCCGAGATGGCTCGAAAGCTTCATCAAATCCGTGACACAACCGTGCGCATTACCGATCCCATCGGTGGCGGCGTTGGCTATGGAAACATGCAGCCAATCGTTGTCGGTGCCTGGCCTGAACTCGGCTTGAGTGCTGAGTCGTCATTCATGTGAGGAACTGATGCTGACCTATAACGAAGGCGAACCATTTTCCGGCACTGTAGGTCGGACCCTTGAGGACTCGGTGCAGGCTTACCCCGATGTCGTGCTTCCTCCGAAGGGAACGCCGAACGTTGTCTTCGTCATTCTCGACGATGTTGGCTACGCGCAGATCGGTTGTTTCGGTTCCGATATCGAAACACCGAACTTCGACCGTCTCGCCGAAGAGGGTTTGCGATACCGCAGTTTCCACACCACGGCAATGTGCTCGCCGACGCGTGCATGCTTGCTGACCGGTCGCAACCAGCACACAACCGGAATGGGCGGTATCGCCGATAACGCCACCGGTTTCCCCGGCTTTGACGGCCGTATCAATAAAGACACCGGATTCATTTCTGAAGTCTTGCGCGATAACGGTTTCGCGACCATGGCTGTTGGCAAATGGCATCTCGCGCCACGAGAAGAGACCGATCTTGCGTCGTCACGCAAACGTTGGCCGCTTGGTCGCGGTTTCGAGCGCTTCTACGGGTTTATGGGGGCTGAATCGAATCAGTACGCACCCGACCTTGTTTCCGATAACCACTTTGTTGAGCAGCCCTTCGCTGCCGAGGACGGCTACCACCTCACTGAAGATCTCGCTGGCCGGGCGATTGAGTTCATTAACGATCTGCGCAACGTCACCGTCGACAAACCCTTCTTCCTCTACTTCGCTCCTGGCGCTTGTCATGCCCCGCATCAGGCGCCGCGTGAGTACATCGATCGCTATGCCGGCAAATTCGATATGGGTTGGGACGAGTGGCGCGCCGCAACTCATCAGCGCCAGCTTGATCTCGGCATCCTTCCTCCGGGCACAGAACTCACGCCGCGTCCAGAATGGATTCAGGAGTGGGCAACGCTTCCCGAAGAAGAGAAGCGCGCCTATGCCCGAATGATGGAGGTCTACGCCGGCTTCCTGACTCACACCGATCACCACGTTGGTCGGGTGTTTGATCATCTCGAAACAATCGGTGAACTCGACAACACGATCGTGGTTGTCATGAGTGATAACGGTGCATCTCCTGAAGGCGATAAACACGGCGCCTTCAACTCGGTCGCTTGGTACAACGGTGTTCCGCTCACGCTTGATGCAGTGCTTCCGAACGTCGATCTTCTTGGATCTGCCGAGTCCCATGGCCACTACCCCTACGGTTGGGCCCACGCCGGCAATACGCCTTTCCAGCGTTGGAAGCGCGAGTGCCACGAAGGTGGTGTCGCCGACCCACTGATCGTTCATTGGCCTGCCGGCACAAACGGAACCGGCGAGGTGCGCACGCAGTACCTGCACGTGATCGACATCATGCCGACAGTGCTTGATGCGCTCGGTATCGAAATGCCGGCCGTTCTCGAAGGGGTTCCGCAGAAGCCCATCGAGGGCAAGAGTCTTCTTGAATCGTTCTCGGTGCCCGAAACCTCGCAACAGCGGACGACTCAGTACTACGAGCTTCTTGGTTGTCGAGCGATCTACCACGAGGGCTGGAAGGCCGTTGCCTATCACCCAATGCGGGGACAGCTCTATGTCCCCGGTATCGATCCCGACATTGCCTTCGACGATGATCGCTGGGAGCTGTACCACGTTGCCGAGGACTTCTCCGAGAGCAACGACCTCGCTGCATCACACCCGCAGAAGCTGCGCGAGATGGTTGACCGTTGGTGGGCCGAAGCGGGAGCGCACGGTGCACTTCCGTTGCATTCAAGCCGTCCAGTGCAGGTGGAACGTCCCGCTCACTATGCACTTCGCGACCGGTACATCTATCGCCCCGGTGCGCCAGTCGCGACGCCCGCTGCAGTCGACGTTCGCCATCGTCCCTCGCTCACGGTTGCCGATGTTGACTACACCGCTGACGATGAAGGTGTGCTCGTCGCTCATGGTGGTCGCTTCGGTGGCTACGCGCTCTACATGCAAGACAACGCGCTCCATTACGTGCACAACTTCTTAGGGAAGCAGCGTTTTCGTGTGTTGTCACCTCCGCTGCCGGAAGGTCATCACACGCTCGGCTATTCATTCACGCCAACGGGCCAGTTCGCTGGCACGGTTGACTTACTCGTCGACGGCGAAGTGGTGGCCAGCGGCGAGATTCCGCAGACGACGATTTATTCGTATCACTTGTTCGGCGAATACTTCTGTATCGGATATGACGACGGAACGCCGGTCGACAACACCTATTTGGCGCCGTTCCACTTCACTGGTCGACTCGACACCGTGGTCGTCGATGTGTCGGGTACCCCGTTCCGCGACCTCGCCCTCGAAATCGAAGCGTTCTTCGCTTCGCAATGATCTGGTTCGCGTGAGTCAACCCGTTACGTTCCGACGCTCTGGCGAACCCGAACTCCCGCCAACCTGGCCCGAGGGGTTTCCTCCTGCGTTCCACGTGCTCGCCAAACCAACAGGGGCAATCTGCAATCTCGATTGCACCTACTGCTTCTTCTTGTCAAAGGAACAGTTGTATCCCGGCGACCGATTCCGGATGTCCGACGATCTCGTTACGACCTATCTGACCCAGCTCATTGCAGCGCACCGCACTCGCGAAATCACGATCGCGTTTCAAGGCGGCGAACCCACATTGATGGGCGTTGACTTTTACCGCCGCCTTGTGGCCAAAGCCAAAGAGATCGCGGGACCCCAGCGAATTCTCGAGTTCACGTTGCAGACCAATGGCACACTGCTCGACGACGAGTGGTGTGAATTCCTTGCAGCGGAAAACGTGCTCGTGGGGCTCTCTCTCGATGGCCCGTCAGCGATGCACGATGCCTATCGCGTCGATAAGCAGGGAAGGCCCACCTACGACCGCGTAAAGGCGGCATGGGAATTGCTACAACGTCACAATGTGGCGACCAATGTCCTCTGTTCTGTGCACGCAGCAAACGCGGATCATGGGCTTGAGGTCTACAAACACTTTCGTGACGACCTCGGTGTTCGATTCATACAGTTGATTCCAATCGTTGAGCGAGCGACTCCTGAACTCATCGTTCAAGCTGACGCTGGTTGGGGAGTACGAGCCTCCGAACGGCCGCTGTATGTGCAGGACGGCTCACTGGTTACAGAACGATCGGTGACTCCCGAGCAATGGGGGAAGTTCCTCACGGCAGTGTTCGATGAATGGGTGCATAACGACGTTGGTGAAGTTTTCGTTCCGTCCTTCGACGCTGCGCTTGCGGCATGGCTCGGTATGCAGTCATCGATGTGCATCTTCTCTGAGACCTGCGGTACGGCTATCGCGCTCGAGCACAACGGTGACGTGTATTCCTGCGATCTGTACGTCGAGCCTGAGTTCTTGTTGGGCAACATCTCTGAGCG
>CAIKHC010000282.1 GCA_903827085.1 uncultured Candidatus Nemicrothrix sp.
ATAAACACAACGCACGAGCTGCGTCGGCAGGATCAATGGCATCGAGATCGCTTCGCCCGTCGGCGGTAACCGGGACTGGTACCGCGCGCGCTCCGGCAAGTTCCGCCCCCATCGCATAGGACGGATAGCTGATGGCCGGATACAGCACGGTGTCGCGATCGGGAGAGCGCAGGCGAAGCCAATGCGGGAGCCCGGCGACGAACTCCTTGCTGCCAATGCATGCGGCAATCTCTTTCGCACCAACGCTGACGCCGAGCTCGCGCTCCATCCAACCCATCGCCGCTTCGCGATACGCGGGAAAGCCGATCGATGCTGGATAGCTGCGCTCGCTTGCCGATGTGGCGAGCGCTTCGATGACAACTGCTGGCGGAGGGTCGAAGGGGTCGCCAATCGAGAGGTCGACGATCCCACCCTCGTGCGCCGACGCGATCGACTTGAACGCATCGAGCCGATCGTAGGGATAGGGCGGCGGTGTGAATCCGGCGGTCATGAACGCAGAGTCTGACCGCTCACGACGTACTCGTGAAGACGGCTCACCGAAACCTCATCGAGGCGGGCCCGGACGAGCATTCCATCTTCGGTAGCGGTCTCAACGAGGACTTCACCCTCTCGATGAAGTGCGGCGAGGAGATCGCCTCGATCAAACGGCACCAAAAGTTCGGTGATGTTCGAAAGTCCGCGCAACCGATCAGCGAGAGCACGCAACATGTCCGCCACGCCCTCACCTGTTTTTGCCGAAAGCGCCACGCATCCGGGATGGTCTTCAAGGACTTCTTTGGCTCCATCTGGGTCGATGTCGATCTTGTTCACCACAAGCATTTGTGGAACGTCAGCAGCGCCAATCTCGTTCAGCACTCGGTCGACAGCTTCAATGTTGGATTCCGGATCAGCAGCCGATCCATCAACAACGTGAACCAAGAGATCTGCATCGACAACAACTTCGAGCGTGGATTTGAAAGCTTCAACGAGTTGCGTCGGAAGCTTGGTGATGAATCCAACGGTGTCAGTGAGCAAGACCGATTCGCCACCCGGCAACTGCAGCCGACGAGTCGTTGCATCAAGCGTTGCAAACAGACGATCTTCAACCAGCACACCTGCATCGGTGAGGTGGTTCAAAAGCGTTGACTTCCCCGCATTGGTGTAACCAACGATTGCTACCCGATGCAGACGCGAACGTTGCCGGGCCTTTGCCTGCGTATCTCGAACTCGAGAAATTTCACGGAGGTCGCCTTCGAGTTTGTGCATGCGTCGCTGGAGACGCCGGCGATCCACTTCGAGCTGCGTTTCGCCACCGCCCTGCCGAGCACCGATGCCGCCACCCTGACGCGAAAGCTGATTGCCCTTTCCACGCAGACGCGGAAGTCGATAGCGAATCTGCGCTAGTTCGACCTGGGCCTTGCCTTCAAGGCTGTGCGCGTTCTGGCCGAAGATGTCCAGAATGACTGCGGTTCGATCAATCGCAGAACGACCCAACAACGCTTCAAGGTTTCGTTGCTGAGCAGGCGAGAGTTCGTTATCGAACACCACGGTGTCGGCATCGACCGACACACACAATTCGCGTAGTTCCTCGACCTTTCCGCTTCCTAAGTAGGTCGCGGGATCAGGAGCGTGTCGACGCTGAACTACTCGGGCGATGCTGTCGGCGCCAGCCGTGTCGACAAGAAGGGCGAGTTCATCGAGATGACGTTCCGTCTCGAATTCATCTCCAGCAGGAAACGTCACACCAACCAGCACGATCCGCTCACGGAACGTGCGGTCGATGAGCCCCGAATTTTCACCAGCGAACGCGCCGAAGCCGCCGCGGTGATCGCCGATAATCGGCGAGGTTGGTTCAGGCATCCGGAAGCTCAATAGTGGCGATGTGTTGCGAAGGTCCTATCAGGATCGGTTCCGCATCGGGGCTTGCTGCGACGATGACTTCAGCCGAACCACCGGGCATGACTACGCGCACTTCACGTCCTACGAGACCCCACTGATGGGCCAGCGTTGCGGCTGCAGTAGCGCCAGTGCCGCAGGCTTCGGTCACGCCAGCGCCGCGTTCCCATACCAAGAGGTCAAGCGAATCGGCTTCGCTTCCAACGGCGATGAACTCCACATTGATGCCAGCATCAAATTGCGATTCGATCCACGAACCGGTGCCGACAAGGTCGACCGAGGAAAGGTCGGCGACGAGAACCACAATGTGTGGATTCCCAAGGTTGGCCGTGGCGTGGCGATCGCCGTTCAATCGTTCCGACACAGCAGGGGGTATCGCAGGACCAGCGCCAGCCAGTCCCATCGTCACACTGACCGTCGCTAGGCGGTGAGCAGCATCGTCATGAACAACAAGTTCACGAAAGCCGCCATCGGTGAGCACGGCGTAGGTCGCCTCATGATCGTCGCGGGCCATTGCCAGCGCCTGGCCAAGACAGCGGACTCCATTCCCACTCATTTCTGCACGACTGCCATCGGCATTCCACAGCCGCATCACGACATCGATCGGTCGTCCATTCGGAGCGGTTGCGCCTGCCTCGGGGCGAGACCCAATAATGAAACCGTCGGCACCGAGGCCACGACGACGATCACAAAGTGAACGCGCCAATGTTGCGTCACCGTGCAGGGGGCCATTGACCTCCTCGAGGGCGATCACGAAATCGTTTCCTAGTCCGTGGTGCTTTGTGAGTCTCATGAGATGTTCAGTCAACCAGTCCATGGGCGAGTTCGGCGACCAGGTTTTCTGAAACGGTGCCATCGGTGGCCAACCAGGCG
>CAIKHC010000283.1 GCA_903827085.1 uncultured Candidatus Nemicrothrix sp.
CCGCGCGAATCATCCGAACCGCCCAACATCACCTGCACCGGAACCGAAGCCGAAGGCCAAGCGACTCCGCGCTGGTCGCACGCACCGCAACGCAGCACTTGCTGCACTTCCAGCTGAACAGAAGCCAGTTGCCGAACAGGTGCTGCGCGGTGGCATTCCAGCGGTGCGTCAAGCAGTCGAAAAACAGAATGAATCCAACAAGGCCGAAGGTAAACCCGAAATCAGTCCGGCGCCTTTGCTGCAACTCGCTGAACAATTGATGCCATCACTTCGCTCAGCAGAATGGCGCGACAAGGCCGAAGCTGCTCTTGCCGATCTTTCGGAACTTGATCTTCGTGATCTTCGTTCGGTTGTTGTTGCATCGGACGCCGGAGCACGAGACGACGAAACCCGAGCACTCGCTGAACAACTCAAGACCGGTCTCGCCCAGCGGGTTGAATCAGAACAAGCAGCATGGCTTACCGAGATCAGCGAACTCCTTGCTGGAGGGCGCGCCGTTCGTGCCCTTCGTGTGAGTTCACGTCCACCCAAAGCCGGCGCTCCCCTTCCTACTGAACTCTCAGCGAAGCTCACCGAAGCTGCAGCCGCATCGCTCACTGCCGAGACGGGTCAAGACCGCTTCGCAACGGTTCTCGACGCGCTGGCATTTTCTCCGGTACGCACGCAGGTGGTTCCGGCCGGCATTCCTGCTGAGCCCTCAACAGAACTTCTTGCTGCTGTGAAGAAGGTTGCCGCCCGTCTTCCCCAGATTGCGGCGCTGTTCGGTGTGGAAGCAACCGCTCCTTCGAAGTCGAAGCCCGCGTCAAAGCCTCGCCCGCCAAAGCCAGTGATCGCTGAGACGCCTGCGAGCACTGACGCACCCGAAGCCGACACAACTCCTGTTGCGGCTGTCGACGAAACCTCTCCGATTGTCGAAGCGGCTGTAGCGCCGGAACCGGCTGCGGCAGAAGAAGCGCCTGCGGTGGAAGAAGATGTCACGCCACCGCAGGATCCGGCTGATGCAACCGCAGAGGTCCCAGCGGGTGACGACGCCTGAGCTACTCCCCCAACAACTCGAGGAACTCGAGCGGGTGAGACACAACAACATCAGTGAGCTGCGGCTTTGCCCGGGTGTTCCACCCGGCCAGGGCGAACTGCACTCCCGCTTCCATCGCGCACTGTCGGTCATGAGCAGTGTCACCAAGGAAGATCGCCTGATCGGGAGTGATCGCAAGCATCTCAAGTAGTGGCAGTAGTTGTTTCGGTCCTCGAAATGCATCTGCGAAGAGCGCTGCCTCTGGAAACCACTGGAGCCGCTCGAGCTCGGCGCGTCCCGAAAGCGGATGCTTGTTTGAGCACACGGCCCACCGATCAAATGACGCGACCAACTCGGTGACTCCAGCGAAGGGCAAGGCCTGTGTCGTGTCGTAGGCGGCGACATAGTCCTCGACCGAGAGCCCGAGGCGAACGCATTCTTCGGCCAACACATGGCCGAAGGTGATCTCTTTCCGATCTATGCCAAGTGCAGCGAATGCATCGGACAATGCGCTGTCGGAATCAATAAGCGTTCCGTCGAGGTCGCAGATGGCAACTTTGCGTTTGGTCGACGCATGGCCCCTCCCCTGCTCCTCACTCATGTGATCAGCGTAGTTTCGTCACGTGACGAAACTGCTCGCAATCTTGCAATTCGCTAGTGTTCAGACATGGTCGAATACGAAGTTCATGGACATGTCGGAGTGCTTACCCTTAATCGCCCCGAGGCTCGCAATGCGGTGAACGATGTCGTCGCCCAGGCGATGACATCAGCGCTTGAACAAATGGAAGCCGATCCCGAGGTTTGGGTAGGGGTCCTCACCGCCAACACGACGGGACACAAGTCGCCAGTTTTTTGCGCCGGCGCCGATCTCAAAATGATCAACTCCGGAAGGGCTGGCGAACTTGCCACCGCAAAGGGCGGATTCGGCGGCTTCACGACGTTCCCTCGAACCAAGCCCATCATCGCTGCAGTTGACGGCCTCGCAACGGCTGGTGGCTGCGAGATCGCGCTGGCTGCCGACATGATCGTTGCGTCGAAGCATTCGCAATTCGGACTGGCCGAGGTGAAGCGAAACCTTGTAGCCGCTGCTGGTGGGCTCTACCGGCTTCCAAAACTCATTGGAAAAAACGTGGCCCTTGAAGTTGCACTCACTGGAGAAC
The DNA here is from genome assembly GCA_903827085.1 of uncultured Candidatus Nemicrothrix sp. GTDB lineage: Bacteria > Actinomycetota > Acidimicrobiia > Acidimicrobiales > Acidimicrobilacustridaceae > Acidimicrobilacustris > Acidimicrobilacustris europaeus. The sequence continues at coordinate 2,176 of CAIKHC010000283.1, forward strand.
CGCTCACTGCACAACGGGCCTATGAACTCGGTCTGGTTAATCGCCTGACTGAAAATGGTGCGGCCTTTGAAGGC
>CAIKHC010000284.1 GCA_903827085.1 uncultured Candidatus Nemicrothrix sp.
CCGATTTCGGTGAGCGCAGCGATCCAGGCGTTGGCCTTCGGCATTTTCATGCCCATGGAGCCAAACCATCCGGCGGTGCCAGCAATTTTGCCGCCGCCAAAGATCTTGTTGAGACCGTGCGTAGCAAGCGTGACACCAACGACAACACGGATGATGAGCAGACCAAGATTGAGGCCATTGATAATTTCATCACCGTGATACATGTGACCGTGATCGACGGTCAGTGTCATATCGACCATTTGGGCGAACATTCTGTTCCTCCTCGAGAGGGTTGTTAACGGGCAAACAGTACGACCGACACACCCGCTGGCGGTGGACTCTCGGCGATTACCGAAAATCGCGCGACCGATGGCCGCCAACTACTGGCAGAAGTTCGAGTTTGTCGGCCACCACGTTGATGACACCGTCGACTCGCTCTAGACGACCCCGCACCAACAACGCAGGCGCACCACGAGCGACACGCCGATAGCGCTTCCACAACCCAGGAGAACACACCACGTTGATAAGACCGGTTTCGTCTTCAAGATTTACGAAGGTGATGCCGTGTGCGGTTGATGGCCGCTGCCGGTGTGTCACGACTCCCCCGACAAGTACGCGCGTGTCGGTTGGTGCAGTTCGCAATTCGATTGCAGTGAGAACACCAAGTGACGCGAGGTGCTCTCGTTCAAACAATGTGGGATGTCCATCGGGAGAAACGCCGGTGGCCCAAAGATCGGCACCGGCAAGTTCGCGATCTGAAAGCCCCGGGAGCGACGGCGCGTCGGTGCCGGTAACGATGCCGGGAAGACGATCGGCGCTGGTCTCGGCCACTGCGCCAGCCACCCACAGAGCGCGGCGGCGGTCGAGGTTTGTGCCGCTTCGATCGGTGCAGTTCGAAAACACCCCTGCGGTTGCCATCGCTTCAAGCGCAGTCCGATCGATATCGACGCGTTGCGCGAGATCGGTCATTGACGCATAGGGCCCGTTTGCTTCACGTTCCGTAACGATGCTTTCAGCGAGTTCGTCACCAACCGAACGAACTGAAGACAATCCCAGCCGAACAGCAGGCTGAGGAACCTCGACACCACCTACGGGAAACGCATCGAGCGGAAAGGGAACGTTGGCACGTGTAGCAACGCTTCCTTCGATCCATTCGAGTGTTGCCCCCACGCCAGAAGCCGCGAGATCGGGGGTGCGCACCACCACGCCGTGGCGCCGGGCGTCGGCTACCAGTGTGTGGGGCGAATAGAAGCCCATAGGTTGCGCGTTGAGGAGACCAGCACAAAACGCTGCGGGAAAGTACCGCTTGAGGTACGAACTCGAATAGACCAGATAGGCGAACGACACCGAGTGGCTTTCGGGAAAGCCGAAGTTCGCGAATGCTGCGAGTTTGTCGAAGATCTGTTCAGCGGTATCGCCGATGATGCCGCGTTCGGCCATGCCTTCAAACAATCGACCACGCAAACGTTCCATACGTTCAGAACTTCGCTTTGACCCCATGGCTTGGCGCAGCTGATCGGCCTCGCCCGGACTGAAACCGGCGATATCGATCGCCATCTGCATGAGTTGCTCTTGAAACAACGGAATGCCCAAGGTCTTGGCCAACGAAGGTTCAAGTAACGGATGCAAATAGGCGACTTTCTCGAGACCATTGCGCCG
>CAIKHC010000285.1 GCA_903827085.1 uncultured Candidatus Nemicrothrix sp.
CCCTAGGGCCGGGTTCTTTCAATTGGGACTGGAAGTGGGGCCGAGAGCCGTCGGTCTGCCGGGAATTCCTAGAGGTGCATAGATCGCCAGATGTCTCCATCCGAGACGACTATCGGTTAGATTGTCCCGTCTAGGGACAAACGAATCCCTTCGGCACCGTAAGGGATCTCTGATGACGTCTTCGCCTCTGACCTCAAACCCGACCAACCGAGCAGCTCGTCGCTCAATTGCCCGCCGTGGTGGCGCGGTTGGTGCTGGTGGTGTGCTTGTTGCCGGTACTGCTGCCGCGCTGTTGACCGCGCTCGCTGGTCAGGCTGGTGCGGCGTCGACGATCATGGTCGACTCCAGCGCCGACGGCACTGCGACTGCGTCGAACTGCACCGACACCCTGCCAGGTAATTGCACGCTGCGCGACGCGGCCGCGGCAGCTGTCAGTGGCGACACCATCGTCTTCTCCCCGGCGGTCACCAGCATCACACTTACGAACGGTCAGATCGCTCTCGGGGCAGTGAACATCACCGGTCCGGGTTCGGCGTCTCTCGCGATCACGACGACCGCTGGAGCAGGCTCCTACAACCTCTTCTACTTCTCTGGAACTGGTGATGTGACGGTCAGTGGCCTTTCGATCACCAAGCAACGGATCAAGACGGTTAATCAAGGCAAGTTCACGTTGAACGATGTCTCCATCTCCGATTCCTATTTCGGTTACGGGGGAGCGCTGTACGCCACCAACCAAAGCGATCTCGTGATCTCTGGTTCCCATTTCGAGGGCAATTCTGCTGCGCTCAAGGGAGGGGCGGTCTATGCGGTGAACAACGGAACCGTGACGGTCAGCGACACCGAGTTCATCGATAACACCGTTTTCTCAGGAAACGGGGGCGGTATTTTCTCGAAGGAAAGTGGCCAGAAATTCACGCTCACCGGTTCAACCGTCACCGGCAATTCGGCAACGCGAGGCGGCGGGATCAGCGTCGCAACCACTGCCATCGTTTCGATTGCAGATTCCACCATCTCCTCGAACACTTCGACCTTTGACGGTGCTGGGCTGTATTCCTACGTTGCGCCTTCAGCAAACCAACGCGCTGCAGTTTCGATCGAACGTTCAACCTTCGACGGAAACACCCTGACTGGATCGGGCGAAGGTGGCGGCATGAAGGTCGGTGGACGTTCACTCGAGGTGACGAACTCGACCATCTCGAACAATTCGTCTGGGAATATCGGTGGCGGAATCTCTGTCTCCGAAGCGGCAGCGGCCACGATCAACAACACGACAATCACGGGAAATTCGGCAGCCGGTAATGGGGGTGGCCTCTACGCCAATGGAGTCGACGTGACGATCAACCAAGGCACCATTTCGGCGAACACCGCGGGCGACAAAGCTGGTGGCGTTTGGCTCTACAAAGAAAGCTTGAACCTTTCCGGCACCATCGTTTCAGGCAATTCTTCGGTCACCCCTGGCTACGAGGATGTCGGGCTTTACCTTGCCCTCGGTTTGTACTCCGATCATTCGCTCGTGGGGAATGTGGATGGAGCCACGGTGACTGATCAAGGGGGAACCATTCGCTCCACGACGCCTGGCTTGGATGTTCTCGCCGACAACGGTGGGCCGACCATGACGATGGCACTTCTGACTGGTTCGGCCGCGATCGATGCGGGCCCGAATCCGGTGGCGACGTTCACGGGTAACGGTTTCGATCAGCGCGGCACGCCGTATGCGCGTGTCTCTAACGGAACTGTCGACATTGGTGCGTTCGAGGTGCAGGGAACGCCGCCACCGACGTCGTCCACGACGACGAGCACGACGAGCACGACGAGCACGACGAGCACGACGAGCACGACGAGCACCACGGCCCCGCCGACGTCGTCGACAACCAGCAGTACGACAGTGGCGCCAACCACCACAGTCGCTGTTGATCCCACCACCACGACGACGGAAGAAGACGTCATGGTCCCGGCCTTCACGGGCTGATTACCGTCCGGCGACTGTCAGTGACATATGGCCGAATTCGTCTGAATCCAAGGGGCGCTTGGGATCGCTCCTCCAAATATGACAGTTTCATGACGAATGGGTTGCGATTCGCAATAGGACCGTGTTTGACTTGTCATCTCATGACGACCCCCCGCCGAACGTTTCGTTCCGTTGTCCGATTGCGCACGCTGGCCGTGATGCTTGGGCTTGCTGTTGTTGCAGGCCTTGTCGTGCAGCCTGTGGGCGCTGACCAACTTTCCGACAAACGAGCCGAGGCCACCAAGATCGCTGCTCGTCTGAGCGAACTCGACGCTTCCATGATGGAAGTCAATGCCCGCTTCGAGGCCGCCAACTTCAAACTCCATCAGGCCGAGGCTGAAGTGGCCGAAGCTCGTCGCATGGCCACCATCACCAAAGCCGAGATGGAAAAGCGTGCCGGTGAACTTCGTGGCTATGCCGTGCAGGCCTATAAGGGCGGCACAGACGGTCCCGAAGCCGATGCGTTGCTCACTGCCGATGCGTCCTCGGGAGTTATCTCCAAGACCTACATGTCCTCGCTGTCTGGCAATCGTCAGGACTATGTCGATGCGTTGAATGCGGCTCGTACGCAGGCAGAAGAGGATGCAACTCGTCTCGCTCAGGCCGAGGCAGAAGCCAAAGCCAGCGCTGAAGAGATCGAAGCTGCTCGCAATCAGGCAAAAGCCCAGCGCGATGAGCAGGCAGCGCTGAATGCCAAGGTGCAGGGCGAAGTCGCCGAATTGGTTCGCAGAGAACAAGAAGTAATCCGGGCAGCTGCTGCAGCTGCGGCCGCAGCCCGCCGCAGCGCCAGTGTCGGATCGGGTTCTCGAAGTTCAAGCCAGGTGTCGGTCAATGTTCCTCCCGCAAACGGGTCGGTTGCTAACGCCGCCATTCGTGCTGGTCTGACCAAAGTCGGTAGCC
>CAIKHC010000286.1 GCA_903827085.1 uncultured Candidatus Nemicrothrix sp.
GCGGAAATGCCGCTGTTCACGCATATCCGTTATTCCTCGCCTGGACCCGCGGGAAAGAGCTCCCTCGACGCGATTGACGAAGTGCTGAATGTCGCTCGACAAACTGGCGTCTCGCTGCATGTCGATCACATTCCCTCGATGGCAACACACGTGATGCCTGAAGCCATTGCAAAAATCGATGCTGCACGCAGCGAGGGTCTCGATGTCACCGGATGCTTCTACCCCTACACGTTCTGGGGCACCTATCTCGGATCTGCCCGCTTCGCTGGCGACTGGCAGTCGAGATTCCGCATCTCCTACAACGACCTTCAACTCGCAGGCTCGTCTGAACGCCTCACGCCCGAATCGTTCAAGAAATATCAAGCACAAAACAAACTCGTGGTCGCCTATGCGATACCGCAAGAGGACGTCAATGCCGCGCTCAGCGCGCCATGGTCGCTGGTTGGCTCCGACGCGATCCCTGAGTCGTCGAACAACAACCATCCCCGCGGTGCCGGTTGTTTCTCTCGCCTCCTCGGACCATATGTGCGCGATATGGGTGCGCTTTCGCTGATGGACGCACTTGCAAAGTGCACGATCCTTCCGGCCAAGCGCCTTGATACCCGCGTCCCGATGCTCGCCCGCAAGGGTCGACTCCAAATGGACGCAGATGCCGACATCACCATTTTTGATCCTGCAACGATCGCCGATACATCAACCGTCGAAAAGCCGGCGCAGATGTCTCAGGGCATTTCCTATGTGCTCGTTGCCGGGGCCATCGCCAAAGACCCGAACGGCGTCAAGCGCGACAGCCGCGAAGGCCGAGCCATCACTGGTCAACCCGCTTAGTTGAGCCGACCAACACTCGTTCGCTGGTTACTCGTCCGGAGAACGGGGACTTTGCGTTCATCTACCGTTCATCTTGTTATGGCTCATGGGCTATTGTACGAAGAACATCTATTCTTCTTCGAAACAGGGCGCACTTCTGCCCGTTAGTAATTGGGGTTCAGCCATGGTCAAAGTCAGTCGTCAACGCTCTGCAGAACTGCGTATCGAATTACTTGACGCCGCTGCTGCGGAACTTCGACGGGTGGGCTACGACGCAATGGCGCTCACAGCCGTTGCCGGAAACTGCGGACTCGCCACCAGTGCCATCTACAACCGCTTCCCCACGAAAGAAGCCCTCGTTGATGCTCTCCTCAAAGAGCGAATTGAACCCGTTCTTGGAGCGCAAACCGATGCAGAGGCTCTCGCTTTCTGGTCAGGTTCCGACGAACCACCCAAACTCGACTTCGGACAACTTGGTGTCGTTGCCGAACTCCTCTTAGCAGCGCGACACACCCCGTCTCTCCATGACTCGGTGTATGGGTTTCTCCGCCGTCGAACCGCAGTCGCGGCAGCCGAACGCGAAAAAGCAGCGGTAAATGGCGACGCACGAAACGATCAAGACCCCCGAGTCCAGGTATTGATGCGAGCTGCCACGTGGGTTGGCTCCTACTTCTTTGGCCTAGTAAGCGAACCCCCGAAACGCAGCGAGAAAGCGCTCAACGCGTACACGCGGATGATTGTCATGAATGTCCCCTTCTCCACTCCGCTTCCTCTTCAAGCCCGCCTCAAGGCACGCACAGCGCCGAAAGTTCCCAGTGTTGTCCACGACGACCAGGACAAGATTTATGTCGCCCTCGTCGATTCGGCGGCCGAAGTTTTTGCCGAAATGGGTTATGAAGCTGCCGCAGTGGCAGACATAGCGCGCCGTGCCCAACTCACGACCGGCGCTATTTACAACCGATTCGCGGGCAAGGCGGGCCTCATGAACGAGGTCATCGCCACCAAACTTGGTCCGGATGTTGAGATACTCGGCGATCATCTGGTTCAAGCACTCGCTTCGTCTTCTTCAATTTCCAAACCAGCGCTCAGCGATTTCATCCTTCGCGTCAATAGCGATATAGGTGACAACAGCCGTGGACTCCGACTCGCTGCTCGCGATGCAGCACGGCACGAACCTGAAGTCGCTGCGGTCGTGGGTCCACTCCAAGACGCAACTCTTGCTGCCATGGCGGATTTCGTGAGAAATGCTCAAGGCGGAGGTCTGATCCGTTCTGACATCGACGCTGAAGTTGCGGTGTGGTTTTGGTCGGTAAACCCAATGGGAGCAGGACTCGTAGGTGCAGCCTTCCCTGAAATCCCTCTGGATGCATACGGTTCGGTCTACGCAACGGCGATGGAGATCCTGCAGACTCAGCCAGCCTGACTATCGGCACGCGCAGTGGCGCGGCGATAAGTTCCGGATATGGCGCTTCCAACAGATCTTCCCCGGCTCGATGCAACTGCACAGGCAGAACTCGTCCGCAACGGCGATGTTTCCGCTGCTGAACTTGTCGATGCTGCCATCGCGCGCATCGAAGCGATCAATCCGCAATTGAACGCGGTCATTCATGAGCGTTTTGAAAAAGCACGCGCAGAAGCTGCTGGCACTCTCCCCGACGGCCCCTTTCGCGGCGTGCCTTTCCTGCTGAAAGACCTTGAGACTCGAAGCATCGGCGACCCCCATCACGCCGGAACTGCATTCCTCAAGAACGCAAACTTCATTTCCGATCGCGATGACTACATCACAACTCGTTTTCGAGCTGCGGGACTCGTCATCGTTGGTCGCACCAACACACCCGAATTCGGTACGACGATTACCACTGAGCCCGAATCACACGGGATCTCACGCAATCCTTGGGACACCGACTACTCAACCGGCGGTTCATCAGGTGGGTCAGCAGCGGCGGTCGCATCGCTGATGGTCCCTGCTGCACATGCGAGCGACGGCGGCGGTTCCATTCGTATTCCCGCAAGTGAATGCGGTCTCGTTGGCCTGAAGCCAACCCGTGGTCGCGTTCCGCTGGGACCAGCCATCAACGATTCCTGGGCGGGTTCGACCGCCAACGGCGTTCTCACGCGAACGGTGCGCGATACAGCAGCAATTCTCGATGCAATTGCTGGACCAATGCCGGGTGATGCGTACGCAGCACCAGCGCTCCCAGGCCCACTTGCTGCTGAAGTTGGTCGCGAACCCGGTTCGCTAAAGATCGGTGTCCTTGATCATCCACTCCTTCCCGGCGTTGAGACATCCGGTGAAATGACAAACGCAATCCGATTCGCTGTGTCCCTGCTCGAACAACTCGGGCACAAGATCGAAGACTCACACCCTGAAGCCATGAGTGATGCGCGATTCACCGACGCATTTACGACGGTGATTGCAGCACATGTTGCCCACGATCTCGACACATGGGGCCGCGAACTCGGTCGCGAGATCACCGACGAAGACGTCGAAGAACGAAACTGGATGTTTGCAACCATTGGGCGATCATTCACTGCGCCGCAGTACCTCGATGCAATTTTCTGGCAACAGGAATGGTCGAGGCGCATGTCCACATGGTGGAAGAACGAACTCAATCCAAATGGCTACGACATTCTCTGCACACCAGTGCTCAATAGCCCGCCACCAAAGATCGGTTGGCTTAGTGATCCAATTGAAGGACTGGGACGGGTCACCGCGATCATGCAGTACACCGCTCAGTTCAATGTCACCGGACAACCGGCGATTTCGCTGCCGCTGTGGTGGACAGAAGACGGATTGCCCGTCGGCATCCAACTCGTTGCCGGTTTTGGCCGAGAGGATTTACTCATTCGGCTTGCGTCAGAACTTGAGAGCGCATGTAACTGGCATGACCGAGTTCCTGGAATTCGCGGGTAGTGGTCTGAGAACTCGGCCCGTCACCTGACGAAACGACTTCGCA
>CAIKHC010000287.1 GCA_903827085.1 uncultured Candidatus Nemicrothrix sp.
AGTTCAATGTCGGAAAGCACATCGCCATTGTCCTCAGCGAGGATCAACGCACTCAGGAGATCATCACCAAGATTTGAACGTTTCCACTCAATGACATTGGCAATGTGCTCGCGCAGATTTTCGCCAGCCATCACCGCGGCCATGAGCTCTTCTGGTCCGATCGTGAAATCGAGAATCTTCACCAAGGTGTGTGACCACTCTCGCAATTGCGCGCTGTCGCCATCGGGCATTCCCAACATCTCAGAAATGACTGCAAACGGAAGCGGAAAGGCAAGATCGGCGATCAGATCCATCTCACCGCGGTCGGCCACTGCATCGAGATGTTCGTCCACGATGCGTTCGATCATCGGTGCAAGATCGGCGACGCGTCGAGGTGTGAACACACTGCTTACGAGTTTGCGCAGACGCGTGTGGTCGGGCGGATCAATGTTGAGAATCGAAGTGTCTTCTCGTGGCGCTTTGTCAGGGAACAACTCCGCACGCATCTTTGCCCGGTCTCGTGGGTCTTCACCCAGAATCTCCATCGCCTTGCGCACATCAACGCTCAAGGTGATGTCACGCAACAGACGCACCGACTCGGCATGATCAAAAATCATCCACGGCCCGAATGGCGTCTGCTGGATGGGTTCGGTTTCGCGCTGAATGCGATATTCCTCGTAGGGATTCTCGGCAAAACCAGGCGTGAACGGATTGAACATGCCGAATGTCTACAGCGAGTTGTCCGAAACCGTGAAGGTCAGTGCGGCAGTTCGCGAAATGGCGTCGTGCGGTCGTTGCCCGGTTCGCGAGGAAGGCCGAGTACTCGCTCACCCACGATGTTGCGCTGTACATCTTCGGTACCGCCACCGATACGGGCCATCCACTGCCCCATGAACACCATGGTCTGCCAATAGCCATCGTCGATGGCGTCGGCTCCCCACAACATTCCGTCGGCGCCCATGAGCGATTCGACTAAATCGCCCTGGAACGCAAGGCGGTCAGAGATCGCGATCTTCATGGTCGAGACCTCGGGCCCCGGGGCGATGCCCTTCGATGCAGCGGTGCGCGTGCGAAAGCCGATGTACTTCGAGATTTGGTAGCTCGTGTAGAGCTTCATGAGTTCTTGACGAACAACAGGGTCGTTCACGCGTCCGTACTGCTGCGCGAGTCGAAGCACGCCACCAAACCCGTCGCCATGACCAGCGCCGATATCGGCACGCTCGCTGGTGAGTGTGGTCATGGCCACGGCCCAACCACCGTTCACTTCACCAAGGACGTTCTCCTTAGGAATACGAACTTCCTCAAGAAACACCTCGTTGAACTCGGCGCCACCGGTTGCTTGCACCAGCGGGCGAACTTCGATGCCGGGCGAACGCATATCAACAAGGAAGTAGGTGATGCCACGATGCTTCGGCGCGTCCCAGTCGGTACGAGCGAGCAGCATGCCCCAGTCAGCAACATGCGCCGACGAAGTCCACACCTTCTGACCGGTAACGACCCATTCATCGCCATCAAGTTCGGCCTTGGTGCGCAACGCAGCAAGA
>CAIKHC010000288.1 GCA_903827085.1 uncultured Candidatus Nemicrothrix sp.
GCGAGCGTAGCGGCCGAAGAGAAACTCGTCAGGCGCGACCGGTCTCGGCCGATAGGGTCCTCCGGCGATGGCCGCCCGCATCCTTGTCCTCGATAACTACGACTCGTTCGTCTTCAATCTCGTCCAGTACTTGGGCGAATTGGGAGCCGACCCCCTCGTGCATCGCAGCGACGCCCTCACCATTGAACAGATCGAAGAGCTCGCCCCCGACGGCGTGCTCATCAGCCCCGGCCCTGGTCGCCCAGAAGATGCTGGTCTTTCCAATGAGGTCATCATCAACTTCGCTGGTCGCGTTCCGGTGTTTGGTGTGTGCCTCGGCCATCAGTGCATTGGTCAGATCTATGGCGGCGATGTGGTGCGTGCACCGCAACTCATGCACGGAAAGACCTCCCTCATTTCCCACGAGGGCAAGGGCGTCTTCGCGGGGCTTCCGGATCCGTTCGAAGCCACGCGCTATCACTCACTGGTCGTGGACCGCGACAGCGTTCCCGAGTGTCTTGAGATCACCGCGCAAACCCAAGACGGTTTAGTGATGGGCCTTCGCCATCGCGAGCTCGATGTTGAAGGTGTGCAGTTCCACCCAGAATCGATTCTGACCGCGGGTGGTCACCAACTCGTCGGTAACTTCCTCGAACGCTGCGGCCACTAAGCCACACGAAAACCGAAACGGCACGGCCCGAAGGCCGCCACCGTATTAGGGCGCCGTTGTTGTTGTCGTCGTCGTCGAAGGCGTCGTTGGTGTTGCCGGACCAGTCGATACGAGGATCTCAACAGAAGAACCCTTCGCCGCCTTTGTTCCGGCGGTTGGGTTTGTGCTGATGACATTTCCTGCCGGAACCGTTGCGTTGCTCTGCGACTTGGTCGTTACCGTGAATCCGGCCTGACCGAGTTGGTTCGAAGCACTTGCCGCATTCAGACCAACAACGTTCGGAATGGAAACATCGCCGGCGCCTGTCGACACCGTGATGGTCACCACCGAGTTCTTGGTTGCCTTTGCGTTCGCACTCGGCGACTGAGAAATAACCGTGCCCTTGGCCACGGTGTCGCTTGCGGCTTCCTTCACTTCAGGAATGAAGTTGTTCGTCTTCAACAATGATTCGGCCGCGGCCTGCGTACGACCAACGACATCGGGAACCGTTGCATCGCCGATGCCTGAGCTCACAGTGATTTCCACTGTTGAGCCTTTGTCGGCATTGGTGTTGCCCTTGGGTGTTTGTTCAAACACCTGGTTTGCCGGGATCGTGTCGTTGGCGACGTTCTTCACCGACACCTTAAAACCAGCGGTTTGCAAAGCATTTGTTGCGTCGGTCTGCGACTTAGTCGTGACGTCGGGGACGGCAACCTGCTCGGTGGACTTGCCCATGCTTGAGCCCACGAAGAAAAGAATGAGGCCAATGAGGATGAGCGCACCAATGGTGAGGCCGACATACAAACCAGTGCGGTTCTTTTCGGGCGGTGTTGAGTAGTTGCCGCCGGTTGTGGGCGGACCGCCGAAACCAGCGCCACCACCAGCACCCGAAGTGGCAGGAACCATGGTTGTCGCATCGGCAGGCGCGGCACCAGCAGGACCTGCACCAATCACAACACCAGCCGCTGCGCCACCAATTGCGCCGGCAGCAAGAACCGGCTGACCTTCAAGGAAACGACGAAGATCGGAACGAAGATCTTCGGCCGACGCGTAACGCTGCGCCGGATCCTTTTCGAGCAACTTGAGATCGATTGCTTCGAGCGCGGGCGGAACGTTCGGGTTGATGCGGCTCGGTGCAACGGGCTGCTCCTGCACATGCTTGTACGCGACTGCAACCGGGGAGTCGCCTGCGAACGGCGGGCGAGCGGCGAGCATTTCGTAAAGCACGCAACCGAGTGAGTAAAGATCCGAACGCGGATCGACTGCGTGGCCCTGGGCCTGTTCGGGCGAGAAGTAGGTGGCCGTTCCCATGACCGACCCGGCCTGGGTGAGATTCACTGCTGCGTCGCCAGTAGTTGCGGCCTGCGCGATGCCGAAGTCGGCGACCTTCACCTGACCAGAAGGCGTGATGAGGATGTTGCCGGGCTTCACATCACGATGAACAACGCCATTGCGATGCGCGAAGCCAAGCGCTGCGGCAATGTCGGCGGTGATTTCAGCGGCGCGGTTGGGATGCAGCGGGCCTTCGGTGCGAATGATTTCGGAAAGCGGACGGCCTTCGACATATTCCATAACGATGAAATACGTGCCGTACTGCTGACCCCAGTCGTAGACCGCGACGATGTTTGGCTGGTTGAGATTGGCGGCAGCCTGCGCCTCGCGACGGAACCGTTCAACGAACGATGCATCGCGTGCATGCTCAGTGAAGAGCACCTTCACCGCCACCGGGCGGTCAAGCAGAAGGTCGCGAGCGAGATAGACGTCGGCCATCCCGCCTCGCGCCAGCTTCCGGTGCAATTCGTATCGATCGTTGAAAACTGTGGGGCCCGCAGGTGTGTCACTCATCGCCGCAAAGACTACGACCGATTCGCTCGGGCCATGTTGCACCCGGGCGAACTTTCAGGATGCTCAGCAGCCGCCCTGAGCGGCGAGTGCGGTCTGAAGGACTGCTTTCGCGATCGGGGCTGCGACTCGACCACCAGTCGATTCGCTTCCACCGGACTGATTAAGTACGACCACTGCCACAGCCACCGTTGGCGGCGTCCCTGGAGGGCCAGCGAAGCCGATAATCCAGGTATGGCTCTTTGGCGGTTCGGTGCCGAGCTGAGCCGTGCCGGTCTTTCCGCCAACCTGACAGCCCTGAATGGCCATTCCGGCTGCGGTGCCGCTCTTGACCACTCCGACCATGTCGTCGAGAAGGGTCGAAGCCGCAAACGGCGACATGGGTGTGAGCCACTTCGATGGCGAATAGGTAGAGATGACTTGACCCTGAACGTTGCGGACCTCAGAGAGAACATGCGGCTTCATAATGACCCCGCCGTTCGCGACTGCCCCAGCGACCATTGCCATCTGAAGCGGAGTGGCCTGCACGTCGTTCTGCCCGATCGAAGACATAGCCAGTTTCGATTGGTTGTTGCCAACGTTGGTGGGGAAGACGGACTTCGCTGGCTCGGGCATGTCGAAGGGAACGGAAGAGTTGAACCCGAACGACCCGGCACCGGCCACCATGTCGACGGGCCCAATAGTTTCCGCTCCCATCTCGGCAAACGACGAGTTACATGACACACGAAGAATTTCGGGCAATGTTCCGCCGCAGGTTTCGCCACCGAAGTTCATGATCGGTTTGTTCGTGCCCTCAGCGGTGTAGCCGTTCGTAAACGGATACGAAGGCTCGGTGTTGGTGACCTTGCCGGTTTGCAGACCGACACCGGCGGTCACGATCTTGAACGTTGAACCGGGGAAATAGCGGTCCTGGTAAAAATGGGGACGCATCGGAACACCCGGCGCGGCGTTGAGGGTTTTCCAAGAAGTTTCAGCGATCGCCTTGTCTAATGAGCTGACGGTATTGGGGTCATAGGACGGCCAACTCCACGCTCCAAGAACGGCTCCAGTCCGTGGGTCAAGTGCAACCACTGAACCTTCGCGATCACCGAGTTGCTGCTGAGCAGTTTGCTGAACGTCTTTGCGCAACGAAACCGAAACGTTGCCAACGTTCTCTCGATCAACAAACAAATCGCCGAACGACTTCACCTGCTGATCAAAAGTGGACCCAGAAAGCTCATCGTTGTACTGCTTTTCGATCCCTGAAGAGCCGTAGCGGAAAGAGAAGTAGCCCGTTGATTGACCGAATAACTCGCCTTCCGGATACACCCGCATCCGTTTGAATTCAGAGTTCGTGTTGGGGTTAGCGATGCTTTGAGCAATCACCGCACCATCTGCGGTGAGAATGGAACCGCGAGGGCGATTGAAATCACGGCGAACCTGCGCGGTATTTATCGGATTGTTGTCGAGGCTTTCTTTATCGACGACTTGGATCCAATTCAGTTTTGCGAAAAGCGCGACATAGAGAACGACAAGCACAATGCCGAGCTTCATGATGTTGCGGTTCATGCAGCGACCTCCGCCGCAGCACGATTCATTGATCGCTTCGACGTCTGATCGCTAATGCGCAGGAGCAACGCAAGGATCACGTAGTTCATAACAAGCGAGGAACCGCCGTAGGAGATAAACGGCAGCGCGACACCAGTGAGCGGAAGCAGACGCAGCACACCAGCAACGATGATGAACGCCTGCAAACCAAGCAACAACGTGAACCCGGTTGCCAGCAACTTGTCGAAGACCTGATCGGTTGCCGCTGCAATACGCAAGCCGGAGCCGATCACAAGCAGGTAGGCCATGATGATCAGAGCGCCGCCAACAAGGCCGAGTTCTTCAGCGATAACAGCGAAGATGAAATCGTTTTCTGCGGCGGGGATACGCGTGTCTCCCCCACGGCCGAGTCCGGTTCCGGTGAGTCCACCAAAGCCCATGGCGAACATGCCCTGAATGATTTGGTAACCGTCGCCGCTTGGCGTCTTCCATGGATTGATCCAAATGTCGACGCGCACTTTGACGTGGTCAAGGGTGCGCCAGGCGAAGAGGGCACCTGCGGCGAAGAGCCCGCCGCCAATAACGAGGAACGAGGTTCGCTGCGTTGCGACCCAAATCATCACGAGGAAGAGCGCAAAGAACAGCAGCGATGAACCAAGGTCCTTTTGGTAGAACATCACGAGCAACGTGACGCCCCACGCGATGAGTACGGGGCCCAAGTACTTCGGATGCGGGAGTCGAAGCGGGCCGATTTTCCATTGGCTCGTGGCGATGAGTTCTCGCTGATCGGCCAAGTACGCCGCGAAGAAGATGGCAAGTGCCACCTTCGCGACTTCACCGGGCTGGAAACTGATCGGACCGAGCTTCACCCAAATGGTGCTTCCACTGCCGGCGTCATACCCGAGACCGGGAACAAGCGGGAGCAAAAGAAGTCCAAGACCAACAACTGCGAATGTGTACCGATAGCGCTCGAGATCACGCGGCCTCTTCACCCACCACAGCGTGAGGACGAACGCCACAATGCCGATGGCTGTCCACGTCGCTTGGGCAGCTGCCAATTTTTCGTTGAGCCCAGCAATAACGACATAGCCAAGCCCGTTCAACAACGTCACAGTCGGCAACAAGATTGGATCGGCACCCGGCGCGAGTTTGCGAACAGCGAAATGGGCGCCCATGAACAATGCGATCACTGCAACGAGAAACGGAATGATGTTGGCCGGGATTCGCGATTCCGAGCCAAGACTGGCCAGCACGTATGCCGCACACACGATGACAACAGTCATCAGCATGAGGCCTAGTTCGGTATTGCGACGACCCGTCACGACGTCACTGAGCGATCGATGTAGTGGTGCTCGAAGTGGTGGTGCTTGAGGTCGATGTCGATGACGTTGTCGTCGTCTTCGCATTCTGCTCAATCAGCTTGTCGATATAGCTACGAGCTGACTTCAGCGAAGGTTGCTCAACCCCGTTCTCCAGATCGACCATCGCTACGGCAGGCACATTCACAACGAGAAGGTCGGAATCCTCGGCCAATGAGGGCTGAATCCAAAGGACACCGCCAGGTTTTCCGTTGAAGATCGCAACATTGTCGCCATCAACGCCCACATACCAAGTCTTTGTGCCCGTCCACCAAATGAAGGCGAGCCCGAAAAGAATTACGAAAACAAATGCGGCGATGAACACGCCGACTCGCCAAGTGAATGAGCTACGAATCGCACCGGGAGCTCTCGGGAGCTTTGGTTCTGTTGGCGGAACATCAGTTACCGTGAGATCGCCGCCCGTATGTGAACTGCGAACTCGATTCGCAGGATCCGCATTTGGGTCACGGCCCGAATCGTCGACGAC
>CAIKHC010000289.1 GCA_903827085.1 uncultured Candidatus Nemicrothrix sp.
CCGAAGCAATCTCCGACGAGCAGTTCGCGGCGGTGGTCACAGAGATCGCCCGTGTCGCACCGTTGTCGGGAATCACTCCCTCGTACTTTGAACTTTTAACCGCCGCTGCGCTTTTGTGGTTTGCCGAATCGGCGGTCGATGTTGCTGTTGTCGAGGTCGGATTACTCGGCCGCTACGACGCCACGAATGTGTGCGAGGCCGATGTCGCTGTCATTACCAATATCGGTCGCGACCACACCGATGGTGAAGGGGAGTGGAAGCAAGCGATTGCTACGGAAAAGGCCGGCATCATTACCGGAACGTCGACGCTCGTCACCGGAGTTACCGATTCCACGCTGAAAGCCATCTTCGATGCTGAGGGGCCCGAGCGGATGTACGCCGCCGATGTCGATTACGAGGTCATCAGTGATCTCTATGCCGTTGGGGGTCATTTGATCGATCTCCGCACACCATTCGGTACCTACGAAGATCTTCTTGTGCCATTGCACGGCGCGCACCAATCCGACAACGCAGCAACGGCAATTGTTGCGGTGGAATCGTTCTTCGATCGATTGCTCGATGAGACAGTCGTTCAAGAGGCGTTTCGGTCCGTAACGATGCCGGGGCGTTTCGAAGTGGTGTCGCACTATCCACTCTTGATTCTTGACGGAGCGCATAATCCTGAAGGAGCGCGCGCTGCAGCGTTGACATTGCGCGACGAGTTCGATGTCGCTGGTCGAAGAGTTCTTGTCATCGGGATGCTTGGTGGTCGCGATGTCGTCGAGATGCTTGAATCGCTCGATGTTCGTAACGCCGATCTCGTGATTGCGTGCACGCCAAATAGCCCACGCGCGGTACCCGCTGTCGATGTGGCGGCAGTTGTTCGGGCGATGGGCGTCATGGTTGAGCAAATCGACGATGTACCGACAGCCGTCCAGCGTGCAATTGATGTATCGACCGAAGACGACGTCATTCTCGTTGCTGGTTCTCTCTATGTCGCTGGCGCAGCACGCACCGCGGCCGAAGACATCGCCCGTCGCGGCGACTGATTCTGACTTCGTGGGCGAATCGCATCACAGCCGAGGGTTGGTCTAGCGTTCACTCCATGGATCGCACGTTTATTATCTGCAAGCCCGACGCCGTCGAACGAGGCCTCGTCGGTGAAATCCTCGGTCGTTTCGAAGCTCGTAACCTCAAGATCGCTGCAGCTGAAATGCGCACGATCGACCGAGCCACCGCCGAGACTCACTACGGAGAACACTCCGATAAGCCATTCTTCGGCGAATTGGTGGAGTTCATTACTCGTGGCCCGGCGCTGGTCGCAGTCATCGAAGGCCCCGAGGACACATGGCAGGTCGCCCGCACGATGATTGGTGCGACGAACCCACGCGATGCCGCTCCTGGCACCATTCGTGGCGATCTTGGCATTCTCTTCACCGAGAACTTGATTCACGGTAGCGATGGTCCCGAAGCGGCCCAGCGAGAGATCGCACTTTTCTTCCCAGGTCTCTGATTTCAGGCGCAGTTGGTCCCGCGAGGGCCGCGGACTAGCCTTTCAACAGGACGGAGAGAGTCACGCGCAGAGCCGCGCGGGCTTGTTGGAACCGTCGTCTTTCTGAAATCTCTTCTGATCCGCACCTTCGTCGTCGCTCTCGCGGAGAGCAACGGGCCCAGAGCTCCAACGGGAGGCTCACCCCATGGCCGGGAATATCTTCAGCTCCATCTCTTCAAGTATCTCCAATTCGATCGCTTCACGTGACTCGCTGTCCAACATCGTTGGGCGAGACATGGCGGTCGATCTCGGCACGGCGAACACGCTTGTCTACGTCCGAGGCGAAGGGATCGTCCTCAACGAGCCTTCGGTTGTCGCGATCAACGTTAGAGACGGCCGACCAGTCGCCGTTGGCGCCGAAGCCAAGCGAATGATTGGTCGCACGCCGGCGCATATCCAAGCCATCCGACCGCTCCGCGATGGAGTCATTGCCGACTTCGACATTTGCGAAAAGATGCTGCGCTACTTCATCCAGAAGGTTCACACATCGAAGTGGTCGAAGCCACGAATGGTCATCTGTGTCCCGTCTGGGATCACTCCCGTTGAACAACGCGCTGTTCAAGAAGCAGCGGAATTCGCTGGTGCGCGTAAACCCGCGTACATCATCGAAGAGCCAATGGCTGCTGCGATCGGTGCAGGCCTCCCCGTCCAAGAGCCAACCGGAAATATGATCGTCGACATTGGCGGCGGAACCACCGAAGTTGCAGTCATCTCTCTCGGCGGTGTTGTTGCGTCGCAATCGGCTCGAGTCGGTGGCGATGCACTTGATGCAGCGATCATCAACTACATCAAGAAGGAATACAGCCTTGCCCTCGGTGAGCGCACGGCAGAAGAAGTGAAGATGGCGCTTGGCTCTGCGTGGCCGTTGGAAGTCGAATTGCACGCCGAAATCCGTGGTCGCGACCTCGTGACCGGCCTTCCGAAAACCATTGTCACTTCAACTGAAGAAATTCGTGAAGCGATCGAAGAGCCTGTTGCCGCGATCGTCGACGCGGTCAAGGTGACGCTTGATAAGACCCCACCAGAACTTTCAGCCGACATCATGGAACAAGGTGTTGTTCTTGCAG
>CAIKHC010000290.1 GCA_903827085.1 uncultured Candidatus Nemicrothrix sp.
CGATCAAAGAACTCGGTCCAACCGGCGAACGGCACGCGTATCAGCGCTGGGCCTACGCCGAAATAAATCTGGACGTCGCCGTTTACAACGAACCCCTCAATTTGAGCGACATCACGGGGAACATCCATGTGCCCGTGCACCATCGATCGAGCCTGCACGTCATAGAAGTCCGAAGAGAATGGTCCCGTGTCGAACATCCGCCAGGGCTGGCCCCAAGTTGCGAGCATCACGAAAAACAGAACGCCAACAAGCGCACCGATGCGCGCGCACTTACGTTCTGCCTTCGAAAGGCGCCCGCCATCTATGACATCGGAGGACTCACGGGCATCTTCAACGGGTGCCGCCACCTTGAAGACGTTACTGCTGAGACAAACGGCGCAGGACCTCGGCGGCATTTCCAAACGGAGCTACCGATTGTCGAAGAGGAACCAGATCGCGCCGGTAGGAACGATGAGTCTCTTCGACCGCAGCTGCCATCTCCGCCCGGGATTGAAGAAGTGCCGATTCAAGCGCAGAAATATGCGCTTCGAGCGCAAGCACTTTCTTCACACCAGCGAGATTCAAACCTTCGTCGGTGAGTTCTTGAATACGACGCAGGTGGTCGATGTCGGCCTGGCTGTAGCGCCGTGAACCACCGGTGGTGCGTGCTGGTTCAAGCAAACCTTTGCGTTCGTAAATGCGAAGTGTTTGCGGATGCACGCCTGCGAGTTCTGCGGCTACCGAAATGATGTAGACCGCTCGCAGTTGTGCGTTGGAATCAGACATCGGGCTCATGTTCAGACCCCCAAGTAGTCGCGAGGAGCAGCGGGAAACGCTGCTGCCATTGCTTCGAGCGCGTCGCGCTGTTCGTTCGTGATCTTTGTTGGAACATCAACCTGCACCGTGACGAGGAGATCGCCAGTGACCTTCTTCGTTGCAACGCCGCGGCCCTTCACGCGGAAGACCTTGCCGGTGGGAGTGCCTGCGGGAATCTTGAGCGTGACGGGATTGCCGTCGAGGGTGGGAACAGTGAGCTTTGTGCCCAGCGTTGCTTCAGCAAATGTCACCGGAACATTCATGGTGAGGTTCTTGCCCTCGCGTCCGAAGATGTTGTCTCGATCGACGTGCACGATCACGTAGAGGTCGCCGATTTCGCCACCGTTTCGACCGGCGCCACCGCGCCCCTTCAACTTGATGCGTTGGCCGTCGTCGACACCGGCAGGAATGCGAACCTTGACTTCGCGCGCACGCTTTTCGATACCACTACCGCGACAGGTTCCGCATGGTGACGTGATAACTGAACCGGCGCCGCCGCATACCGGACACGGAGAGGAGAACGAGAACATGCCCTGGTTGTCATCGGAGACGCCGCTTCCACGACAGTGCTGACACATCGTTGGCGCGGTGCCTGGCTTTGCGCCGGAACCACTGCATGTTCCGCACGGCAAATCACTCGTGAGGTGAAGCGCAGTTTCCATACCGTTGAACGCTTCACGGAATGACATCCGAAGTGTTGCCTCGAGATCGGCTCCGCGTTGCGGTGCGCGACCACGAGTTTGGTTTTGGCGACCACGTCGGCCGCCGCCACCGAACATGCCTCCAAGCAAATCGCCGAGATCGGCGCCTTCAAAACCGCCAGCACCGGGATTGAAGCCGCCACCGCTGCGACCACCGCCGAAGCCCATGCCACCCATCGGGCCTTGACGACGAACTTCGTCGTATTCGGCACGCTTGGTTTCATCGCCGACAACGTCGTAGGCCGCGGAGATTTCCTTGAACTTGTCTTCTGCTGAAGCGTTACCGGGGTTGGCATCGGGATGGAACTCCCGAGCCAACTTCCGGTACGCGCGCGTGATGTCCTTCGGCGGTGCCGTTTCCGACACACCGAGGACTTCGTAGTAG
>CAIKHC010000291.1 GCA_903827085.1 uncultured Candidatus Nemicrothrix sp.
AATGCCGGTAAGAGCAACGAGATACAGCGAGAACGCAATGTTGCCACCGCCAAGACCAAGTGCAGCGCCAATGGCGACAGCAATTGCGATGAGCGCCCACACTGCGGATTCAAGGCCAAGGGAAATACCTTCGAGCACCGTGGTGGCAGGGCCAGTGCGAGCTGCCTTGGCGATGTCCTTCACGGGCTTGGTCTTGGTCGAGGTGAAGTACTGCGTGATCTTTGAAGCAGCAAAGCCAAGGATGACACCAACAACGATGGCGCCAAAGAGGCGAGCGCCAGGGTGTGAAATTGTCGAACCCTTGGGGTTACCGATGTAAAGGAAGGCAACAAGACCGGCGCCAACGATGGCGATGATCTGGGCGGTGTAGATGCCGCGGTTGATGGCCTTCAGCGCATCGTTGCCATCGCTTGGTCGGCCCTTCACGACGAAGATGCCGATCATCGATGCAATAAGACCGATAGTGACAACGGCCAGCGGGAAGATAAGGCCCTTCACGGCAACGCCGCCACCCGTGATGATGGTGACACCGTCAACAGGGTTGGTCTTTTCCACGCCAAGGCCGATGGCCTGGAACGCCGAGACGCCGAGGATGATCGATGCCACGAGCGTGACGGCGAAGGACTCGAAGAGATCGGCGGCCATACCGGCACAGTCGCCCACGTTGTCGCCAACGTTGTCGGCGATCGTGGCGGGGTTGCGGGGGTCGTCTTCAGGGATGCCTGCTTCGACCTTGCCAACAAGGTCGGCGCCAACGTCGGCAGCCTTCGTGAAGATGCCGCCACCCACGCGCAGGAACAGGGCGAGGAGCGAGCCACCGAAGCCGAAGCCGATGAGGATCGAGGTCGAGGTGTTCTGGAACAACATCACGATGACCACAGTGCCGAGAAGGCCGAGACCAGCGGTAAGAAGGCCAGCGACGCCACCGGTGCGGAAAGCAACCTTGAGTGCAGCGTTGAAGTCGCTGCGCTTTGCTGCAGCGGCGGTGCGGACATTGCCGCGAACGGCGAGCCACATACCGAAGAAGCCGATGGCCGCAGAGAAGAGGCAGCCCATGATGAAGGCGGCGGTGCGGAAAAGGCCTGATTGCAGGAAGGACATGACTTCCTCGCCGCCAATGACGCTCTTTCCACCTACTTCAAGAACTGGCATCTTGTTGATTGCGGTTGAAGTGAGGAACACCACAACGGCAAGCGGGACAACGATGATGCCGATCGTGCGGAACTGACGCTTGAGGTAGGCGAGTGCGCCTTCCTGAATCGCGCCAGCGATTTCCTGCATCTTGTCGGTGCCTTGCTCCTGCTTGAGCACGCCGCGCATGAGCACGACGCCAAGAAGCAGGGCGAACACTGCAACGGCGGCGGCAAAAATTAGCCATCCCCATTCAGTGCTGGTAAGCGTGAAGGCTTGATAGCCACCTTCGGCGGCGAGAACCTGGGTCATCTGGTCCATCCTGGTGAGGGTTCCGTGGGATTCGGAACGGGCAAAAAACGCGCACGGGACCGGCCCGTGCGAGGCCTGAACAGTACCGCGAGACGCTCTCCTGACCTGAAATGGGTAATTCGTGGCGAAATGAGTGGGTCGGAGACAGGTGTATCGAGCGCCAAACGGGGCCTACGACGCGTCCGATAACCCCGTTGAATGGGCCATTCCCATGGGGTTTCGGTCCGTGTGGGGGACCCTCATGATGGCTGGCGGTGAACCGTGGAGGCGATCGTGGCGGTGTTGCTCGTGATCGAGGTGGCCGGAGCAATCGTCAGCATTTCGGTGTCGTTGCACGAGAGCGCAGCGTTCAGGTCTTAATCACCAATTGCGTAGAACTGACCACTACGAGTGCCTACGTAGATTCGGCCCTTCCAAACGGTGGGCGTTGACTCAATGCATCCACTGAGTTTCACGGTCCACTTGAGTGGCGGGTCGATTCGTGGATTCGAAACGTCGTAGGCGTTCAGGTTTCCCTGACAGTCGCCCTCGATCAGCGTGTTGTCGACAACAACGGGTGATCCCCAAGTTTGGGATTTGAGATTCTTTTGCCAAAGAACTTCGCCGGTGATCTGGTCGATGCCAAGAACTCGTCCGGCATTTGTCGCTGCGTACACAACGCCGTTCGCGATCGCAGAAGTGGCCCAAATTCCTTGTTTTCCTGGGGCTTGGTCTTTGACGGACCACACAATCGGATTGTCTGGCTTTGTCGGATCAAGCTTCACGATCTGGCCGACTTCGGTAGATCTGGCGTTCCGTCGTTCATATTCGGAACCGATATAGAGGAATCCGTCCTTGTCGGCGACGATCGATGCGTCGGTGTCATCGCCTGTCCAGAACCGGAATGTTCGCGTTGGTGTTCCGCCGGACTTCAGCTTGCTGATGTCCCAGCCCTGCACGAGACCGCCGGAGTTCGCGAAGTACACGGTGTTCCCCGTGATTGCTACGGAGTTTTCGATAGAGAACTGTCGGTCAGGGATATTCGACTGGAGTTCAGCGTCCCAACTCGGAGTCTTGAATACAACCTGAGGTGCAACGGTGACTTTGCCTGCGGCGTCGTATCCGCGGTTCAACTTAACGATGTAGAACCAGCTGTTCTCGCCGCCTTCGAACATGTAGTCGTCGATGATGAGTGGTGAACCATCCCAGTCATCGTTCCAAACCTGTTGAACTCCGTCATACGCGGAAAGCTTCCAGAGCTCAACCGGTGTTGGACCTCGGTCCGTGGCGATGATGTGCAAGAAGTTGTCTCTCGAACCGCTGTAGGTGAGCGGAAAGCCATCGGGATCGGTCGTCACCGTTCCCTTGATGATGTCGCCAGTTTTGAATGGGCTGATGATGTCTTTGCCGGTCTCTGCATCGAGCCAGTGGACTGCGTAGTCATAGGCGCCGAACGACACAATCGTTTTGCCGTTGGACTCATAAACATTTGGATTGCCCGTCCAACCAGTTCCGCACCATGTTGAGGTGCCAGAGCCGTCAGTCGATTTTCCACACATGCCGCCGCTCTGCGGATAGGACCACAGAATTTTTGGTGCCGAGGGGACGGGGCCTAGTCCATAGAACGAGCGTGTTGGATTTCCCCGAAACGTGAGAACTCCTGGAACTTTCGTGCTCCACATGGAACCTGAAGATTTCGGGTTCACCCAACCGTCGTACGGAGCTTCGGTGGTTGTCGTTGTTCCCTTGGCAGTGGTTGTCGGAGATTCAGAGGAAGCGTTGTCGCCGTCGGCTGTTTTCGAATCCGAGCCATTGGTAACGATGAGTAGCCCAACGACGATGACGGCCACAGCGACCACTGCCAGACCGAAGACTCGCCACGGAGTTTTGGGGACGGGTTTGGCGTGCTTCATTGCGATACCCGATTCGGATCCGGGGGAACGCCAACCGATCAGCCAGCGCTGCCTTCGGCAACCAGACGCTCAAGCACGAGTTCGGGGTTGTCGGCCTCGAGGCGCTCGAGCCAAAACTGGCTTTCGAACAGCGCCATGAGCGTACCGTCGGCCTTCTCAAGGATTCGGACACCCCGCATCCCTTGCAACTTTGATGCGCTTTCGCGGTCTGTGCGCCGGGCAACTTTGTAATTCGTCGGCGAGAGTTCAACGGGAGCACCGAACTCGTTTTCGAGTCGGTAGACGGCAACGTCGAACTGCATGGGGCCAACTGCAGCGAGAACTGGAGCGGAATCGCCCTGATCGATATCGCGCAGAACCTGAACGACACCCTCTTCATCGAGCTGGGCGATTCCTCGACGGAATTGTTTGTAGCGAGCCGTGTCCTTCACTCGTGCCACCGAGAAGTATTCGGGAGCGAAACTGGGAATCGCCGGAAACTCGACGGGTTGTTCGAGCCAGAGCGTGTCGCCAACTCGAACATCGGTGGCATTGACAAGCCCGACAACATCGCCAGGAAATGCTTCATCGATGGTTTCGCGTTCTGAACCGAATACCTGATGGGCATATTTGGTTGCGAATGGTTTACCGGTCGTGCCGTGGGTGATGACCATGCCACGTTCGAACTTGCCGGAACACACGCGAAGGAACGCAATGCGGTCGCGATGCGACGGGTCCATGTTCGCTTGAACCTTGAAGACAAATCCTGAAAAAGGATCATCAAGTTTGCGAATGTCGCCCCCTACGTCGGGGCGCGCACTTGGCGAAGGAACGAGATCAATGATTGCGTCGAGCAACTTGCGTACGCCGAAGTTGGTGAGGGCAGAACCAAAAAATGTTGGTGTGGACTGCGCGCCGACAAACAGTTCAACATCGAGATCGGCGCCGACCTCGTCGAGCAATGTGATGCCGTCAAGAGCGGCCTGCCACGCATCGCCCTCATCGATCGCAGCCTGCGCGGGGTCAACAACTTCCTCTGGTGCTTCGGTTGCGCCACGTGCCACGCGAGTGAAGCGAGTAAACAAACCATCGCGTCGATCGATGACGCCGCGGAAGTCGCCAGCGATTCCAACCGGCCACGTGACGGGTGTGACAACAAGGCCAATTTGTTGTTCGATTTGATCGATCAATTCGAGTGGATCGAGCCCGGGGCGATCCCATTTGTTGATGAAGGTGAGAAGCGGCATATCGCGTTGGCGGCAGACATCGAACAACTTGAGCGTTTGCGGCTCGATGCCTTTGGCTGCGTCGAGCACCATGACGGCCGCATCGGCGGCCGCAAGGACTCGGTACGTGTCTTCTGAGAAGTCGCGGTGGCCAGGTGTGTCGAGAAGGTTGACGACACAGTCGCGGTAAGGGAACTGGAGCACGGTCGAAGTGATTGAAATTCCACGTTGCTGCTCTAACGCCATCCAGTCAGAGGTGGCAGAGCGGCGGCCGGAGCGAGCCTTCACTGCGCCGGCCTCGCTGCTGAGCGCGCCGCCATAGAGAAGGAATTTCTCGGTCAGCGTGGTTTTGCCCGCATCAGGGTGACTGATGATGGCAAACGTGCGACGACGCGAGGCCTCGGTAGACGGGGTGGACATTGGTCGGAGGGTAGCGGTCAGTGAGCCGCGGTCGAACAGGCGGGGCACACACCGATGAGATCGAGTCGGTGGTGTTCGATTCGGAAGCCGTGACTGTTCGCAATCGAAGCGGCGAAGGACGCTACGCCGTCTTCAAGATCTGTCGGAACGTCGATGTCAGTAACGGTTCCGCAGGAATCGCAAATGAGGTGGTGATGGTGGTGACCAGTGAGGTCTTCGGCCAGCTCAAATCGAGCCGTGTCGTCAGCTGTAACGAGCCGGCGAACAACACCAGCATCCTCTAGTACTGACAGATTTCGGTACGCGGAACTTTGCGGCATTCCGGTTGCGACATCGATGAGTTCAACAACAGTGACTGGGCGATCAGCTGAAGCCATGGCATCGACAAGTGCGCGTCGATTGGCGGTGTAGCGCTGTCCGTCGCGGCGGAGGCGCTCATCGGCGGTGTCGTGCACGTCGATCTGTTGCGGATCCATGGTTCGTGAAGTCTACGGCCATTGGGAATACAGACTGCCGGTGGCGGCGACCTAGGCTCGCAAACGTGCCCGAAACTGATCAGACACGCGAATTTCCGGGGGCGAAAGCGCCTGATCGCACTGGCTCTATCGATAGCAGTGGTCTTCGACTCGCGTTGAATGAGTGGGGCGATCCCGATGCACCTGTGATTGCGATGGTGCATGGCGGCTTTGATTTCTCTCGCACTTTCGATGTCTTTGCACCAATGATCGCTGAGGCTGGTTGGCGAGTCGTCGCTTGGGATGCGCGTGGACACGGGGATTCCGATCACGCTCATCTCTATGGCTGGGCCGCTGACGTTCGCGATCATCTCGCCGCAATTGAATCGATCAGTAGCGAACCAATTGTTTTGCTTGGCCATTCAAAGGGGGGTGGCCAGTTACTTGACCTTCTCGACGGCCGTCCGTCGCTCGCCCGAGCATTCGTGAATCTCGATGGCCTTCCGTCCCAGTTCTCCTCTCCTGATGTCAACGATCGTGAGCGTCGTCGAATGCGACGAGCTGATTTGGCTTCGGGACTTGATCGCCGTCGACGACGCGCTGAGCTCACTCGGCGTCCGGACACGATCGAGGGCTTGGCCGAACGACGGCAGCCGATGAATCCGCGACTTTCGCGTGAGTGGCTTGAATACCTCGTCACTGTCGGCGCCCGTCACGACGACGAAGGGTGGCGTTGGAAGATCGATCCGGTGTTGCATCTCGGCGGTTTTGGCCCGTGGCGTCCCGGCTGGTCGCTCGACCACCTCGCAGCATTGGAAATGCCTTTCCTGGGCGTGTTGTCTGGAGTTCAAGACGATCCGATGGGGTGGAAGAGCCGACGCGGAGACATCGAGCCGTTCCTTCCGCCTGGTGGACAACTTGAGTTCTACGACGAGATTGGCCACTTTCTGCATATCGAACAAACACGGTTCATTGCTGACCTTGTGCTCAAGTTTTTGGAGCCACACCGATGA
>CAIKHC010000292.1 GCA_903827085.1 uncultured Candidatus Nemicrothrix sp.
TCAGCATCCGCCAACACCTTCGTAATCGCCGCGGTCAACGTGGTCTTACCATGATCGATATGACCCATCGTGCCCACATTCGCGTGGGGCTTGGTCCGCTCGAACTTCTCGCGTGCCATGATTTTCTCCTGGTGCCTTTCGTGGCCATTGCCTGTATTGGTGCGGCCTCTAGTAGAGCGGCCTGTATTTGTGCGTGCTGTCGTTGTACGTCTGACTGAGTACTGAGTACTGCGTGCTTCTTGTTGCGTGTTGCGGATACTGCGAATTGCGAATTGCGACTGTGGTGCGATTTTGTTGCTTTTGCACCGAGTGGGAATCGGATTCCCGATTGGTGTCGGCGGTCGGACTTGAACCGACGACCACTCGATTATGAGCCGAGTGCTCTGACCAGCTGAGCTACGCCGACATGTTGGACGGTTGGGCGGAGCCCTCCCGGCACAGAGCCCCCTGACAGAATCGAACTGTCGACCTTTTCCTTACCATGGAAACGCTCTGCCGACTGAGCTAAGGGGGCGCGTCGGGCAAGCCCGACAAAGGAGGCGTCATCTTGGCACGCCCCACAGGGGATTCCCAACTCACGACCGGAGCCGCCGGTACGGTGGCCGGTGTGAACCTACGTCTTGCCTGCCCCGAAGATGCCGAAGCGACCCGTGAGATCTACAACACCGAGGTCACCGGCTCCACCGTCACCTTCGATCTCGTCCCCCGCTCGATCGACGATCAATTGGCCTGGCTCGACCAGCGCTCCGGGGCCATGGCCGTGGTTGTGGCCGAAATCGATGGCCAGATCGTGGGATTCGCCTCGCTCTCGCCCTACCGAGACCGCCCGGCCTATGCCACCACTGTTGAAGATTCGGTCTACGTCCATGCCGACTTCCGGGGCCGGGGCGTGGCCCGGGCCCTGTTGGCCGAGATTCTCGACATTGCCGCTACCCGGGGCTTTCATGCCGTGATGGCCCGAATCGTCGGGGGCCACGACGCCTCGATCGGCCTGCACAGTTCTCTCGACTTCGAAATCGTCGGTACCGAGCGTGAGGTTGGCCGGAAATTCGGCAAATGGCTCGATGTCGTCATCATGCAGCGGATGCTCTGAGGCCACTCCACCACTTTCGGAGGGCAGTCAGCGCTCCGCTATGGTTTCCCCCTTCAGGGTCGGTGCCCGAGTGGCCAAAGGGAACGGGCTGTAAACCCGTCGGCTATGCCTACGATGGTTCGAATCCATCTCGGCCCACCATCCGGCCCCCGCCCGTCGGGCGGGGTTGCCGGCTGGAACCCACTCATTTCGCCTCTTTGGGCGAACGGTTGGAACGAGGAACGCCATGCCGAGCTTCGATGTTGTGTCCGAGATCGACGAGCAGGAAGTTCGCAACGCGGTCGACCAGGCCTCGCGAGAACTCACGACTCGCTTTGATTTCAAGAACACCAACTCCTCAGTCGAATACAAAGAACTCTCCATCGAGATGAAGTCGGCAAGTCCAGATCGGCTCAATGCCGTTCGCCAGGTTCTTGAAGAGAAGTTGGTCAAGCGGAAGGTGTCGCTTAAGTCCCTCGACTACGGCAAAGTCGAAGACGCTGCAAGCAGCACGGTTCGTCAGACCGTCAAAATCGTTGCGGGTATTTCCAGCGAAAAGGCCAAGGCCGTCAACAAGGCAATCAAAGAACTCGGCCTCAAGGGTGTGTCATCACAGACCCAAGGCGAACAAGTTCGCGTCACCGGCAAAAAGCGTGACGATCTACAGGCCGTGATCGCAGGGCTCAAAGAGGTTGACCTCGAGATCCCATTGCAGTTCGAAAACTTCCGCGACTAAAGCGAAACGAACTACTCGTAGTACCCCGAGTGGA
>CAIKHC010000293.1 GCA_903827085.1 uncultured Candidatus Nemicrothrix sp.
GCTCGCCCTCAACGAATGGGATCGAACCGGTGGATTCAAAGTTGGGGCCTATGCGTCTCGCAGAGTGCGCCGACTTATGCCCGCACTCATGGTGTGTTTCGTGGTGGTGGCATTCGCAACTGCGTTCTTCATTCATCCCGGACAGATTTCAAAGTGGACATCGGGCACCACTGCGGGCATGGGTTGGGTCGCAAACTGGAAAGAAATCTTCTCCCAAAACAATTATTTCGATGCCGACCAATACTCGAATCCACAACCATTTAGACATGTCTGGTCGTTCGCCGTCGAAGAGCAGTTCTACCTTTTTGCTCCCTTTTTCTTAATTCTCTGTATGCGATGGATTGGACGACGCTGGCTCACGATTCTTTCGATAGCGGGTGCAGTCGGTTCAGCAATTTGGATGTCAATCGTTTTTGATGTGAACGACCCCTCAACTCTTGCGCGGGCGTATTACGGGACCGACACGCGTGCGTTTGCCCTCTTTCTCGGCATCGCAATGGCAGCGGTGTTCTCGAAGTGGGGTCCACCCCGCACAACTTGGGGGCATTGGCTCACACAATTGGTCGGACTTCTTTCCTCAATTGTGTTCGTCATCTTCCTCTTCACCGAGAGTGAAAAGTCGGCATGGATGTTCGAATATGGGGGCTTCTTCCTCGTCGCACTCTTAGCGGTATTCATGACGAGGTCGGTGACAACAAAAACCGGCTGGATGCACTGGTTCTATACCAATCGATTCCTAATGTGGGCCGGGCGTCTGGGTTTTGGCTTGTACCTCTACCACTGGCTTGTCTACATCGTCGTCGATAGCGATAAGTCTCCAGATAAGCCAGGGCTTAATTCGTTCCGCGACCTTGCACTGGGCTTTGGACTTACCTTTCTTCTTGCGTGGCTCAGTTACAAATACATCGAGAAGCCCTTCCTCAAGGGACGCTGGCCCGGTTGGAAATTTGCAGCTGGCATGGGCGGCGCCGTCATCCTTGCTCTCTCTCTTTTGCTCTATGCCAACGCGGTGCGCGCGCCGAAAGCCTCGGCGGCCGATAGCCCGCTCGCCATTCAAGGCCAGGGCACGACACCGATCGCGCTTGGAGAAGGCAAACAGTGCATTGCCCCCGCCGGTAGCGACCCCACGAGAATTCTCGTCGTCGGCGATTCGGTGATGTATCAACTCGGACTCGCACTCGCAGACTGGTGCGCAGACAACCCAGGCGAAATCCTCGTGTTCAATGAAGCCCACCTCGGGTGCGGAACGACCCGTGGCGGGGAGAAACTCTATGAAGAAGGCCCCGGATCAATGGGCGATGTTTGCGCCACATGGGCCGATCCGGTCGATCCACGCCTTGTCCCTGATGCCAACGTCGTCTCGTGGGTATCGGCTATCGATCTCTATCGTCCTGACGTTGTCTTGGGATATGCGAGCCCATGGGATTCGATCGACCGCAAGGTGCCGCAACTTGGCGAAGAGTGGCTTCGCCCCGGCGATCCGACGTACGACGCGTTCATCGAGTCGGAATACAGCGAAGCTCTTGGCATCCTTTCCGCGCACGACTCGACCGTTGTGTGGTTGGTCTCCCCCCGTCTCGATCGCGTGAGCAAATTCAATAGCCCTGACCGCATTGACCGAGTGAACGAAATCGTTTTGCCGATGGTCGAAGGACTGCCGAGATCGGTCATCATCGACTATCAGGGCTACCTCGGACCGCGCGGCGGCACGAAAGATAAAGCGACTCGGGCCGACGGCGTCCATATCCGCGAAGACAAATTGCAAACTGTGGCGGCATGGCTAGCGCCCCAACTCATCGACGCGAACCGCATAAAAACAGATTGAGCCCCGCCAGTTCTCACGGCGAGGCCCAATCCTGAAGAAGAAGCACGTTGCTAAAGAACCTCTTTGGGTTTAGCGCGGCGGCGTGTAGAGCACCTGCATCTTGTAGAGCAACGCCGGACGATCAGAACCTTCGGCCGCAATTTCAGCTTCGGTTGTGATGAGCGTGCCCTTGGGCTTTGCTTCAGCCTTCACAAGACGAGAGCGGGCATGGACCTTGGCACCAGCCGGAACAGGCGAGAGGAATCGGAGTCCTTCAGCGCCGTAGTTCACTGCACTTCCGTTGCCGGCAATCTTCACCGGAAACGTTGCCAACTTCGGCATGAGACTCAGCGTCAGAAACCCATGGGCGACCGGGCCACCAAATGGGCTTTCCTTCAAAGAACGCTCGACATCGATGTGAATCCACTGACGATCGCCAGTGAGTTCCGCGAAATCGTTGATCATTTGCTGCGACACCTCGATCGATTCGCCCCACTCGCCAAACTCTTCGCTGGCAAGCGCATTAATCGCTTCGATATCGTCGAACCGCACCTCGGCCATAGTCCACCCTCTCGTTCATGTGCACGCCGGGGGCCCCCAGCCTGCGGTGGGCGATAGTACCGGCAGATCAGCAACAGTTCGCCACTCTTGGAGTCCTGTTCGAGAACTCCGACATCAGCGATTACCGCTAGGTAACCTTTCGCCGATGAGCACCACCGACGCCACAGCCATTGTCGACGAACGAATTTCGACATTGCTCTCCGAGTTCGACCCGACGACAACCGACGAAGTGACCTTCAGGGGACGCCAGTACGACCTCGGATTGGGCTGGGTCCACTTCCCTGTCGGGCGCGGTGGCCTTGGGCTCACGCCCACGCTCCAAAAGGAGATTGACCGGCGTCTTCGCGAGGCCGGCGCGAAGGCCATTGAGACTCGTTTCTTTTTCGGAATCACCATGGCGGGTCCCACGATCGCAACGCATGGGACAGATGAACAATTCGACACATTGCTCCGACGGACGTTCACCGGCGAAGACGCTTGGTGTCAGTTGTTCTCTGAGCCTGGCGCCGGCTCCGACCTCGCTGGTCTTGGTTGTCGAGCAGTTCGCGATGGTGACGAATGGGTCATTAGCGGTCAAAAGGTGTGGAACACCTTGGCCCACATCGCCAATCGCGGGATGCTCGTCGCTCGAACCGACCCGAATACGCCAAAGCACAAGGGCCTCACCTACTTCGCACTCGACATGCACGCACCCGGCGTCGAGGTCCGCCCACTGCGGCGGATGACTGGCGAGGCAGAATTCAACGAGGTGTACCTGACTGAGGTGCGGGTGCCTGACTCCGATCGCATCGGAGAGGTCGGCGAAGGTTGGCGCGTCTCGATGACAACTCTTGCGAACGAGCGAACCACCATCGGTGGAGGCGGCGGCGGAACACCGCAGCAGGGTTCGGGCGCAATCGCCGAGGCCCTCCGAGTTTGGGCCGACAATGAATCAGCACACAACGCCGTGACACGAGACCGTCTCATGCAACTCTGGATCAGAGCCGAAGTCCTTCGCCTCACAAATATTCGCGCCTCTCAGAACCGACGCATTGGAAACCCCGGCCCCGAGGGTTCAATCGCCAAGCTTCAGTTCGCTGAGGTCAATAAGGACGTCTACGAGTTCTGCGTCGAGCTCCTCGGACCAAAAGCTCTCATTGACTACGACTACACAATGAAGCGTTCTGATCACATCGGCCTCATCGGGCCGCCAGGATCCGGACGGAAAATGTTCCTCCGCTCCCGAGCAAATTCGATCGAGGGCGGAACCTCCGAGATTCAGCGCAATATTCTTGGCGAACGCGTGCTCGGGCTTCCGGGTGAACCGCGTGTCGACAAGGAACTCCCTTGGATCGAAGTCCCCCGCAACTAATCACCAATCAATGCGGATCTCACTCGATATTTCAACGAATCCAAGCGATTACGCCTTTTCTTTCGACATCCGCGTTCGTTTCGCGGAAACCGATGCAATGGGAGTCGCACACCATTCCTCGTACGTCGCGTGGCTTGAAGCGTCTCGAGTCGAGTTCCTACGTGAACTCGGAACCCCCTACCCCGAGATTCGGGCGCAAGGCTTCGATCTCGCCGTGCTCGAGCTGTTCACAAAGTATCGACGGTCAGCAAAATTCGACGAAGTTGTGCGAGTTCATACACGAGTCTCCTCGTTCAAGGCCGCAACCTTTCAGATGGAGTACCTGCTGATCATCGAC
>CAIKHC010000294.1 GCA_903827085.1 uncultured Candidatus Nemicrothrix sp.
TCGTGGAAGCACACGCGCTTACAGTTCTTGCCGTAGTACGCCTTGAGCTTGGCGGCGGTTTCAGGATCTTCAACAATGGTGTCGACGCGACGACGAAGCTTTTCCATCGTCTTGAAATCGCTTAGTTCCATCTCGGCGAGATGTTCTGGTGACTCCACCGTGGCCTGCGTGTTGCGCCACATGACGTCGGTCCAGCCGTCGTTCACGAGGTCCTTCTCGGGCATCTCGCCCGTGACTGCTTTCGTGAAGTTGACGATGCGTTCCTGCTGCCAACCTGGCTGCAAGCTTTTGAACCATGCTTCATCGGTCTTGCCGTTGTTGCGAACGCCAACAGCACTCGGTGTGCGCTGGAACACGAACAACTCTCCGGCTGCTTCAGCCAACTTCGGAACGGCCTGAATTGCGGTTGCGCCTGTACCGATAATGCCAACGCGCTTGTCGCCAAGCTTGTCCATGAATTCGCGCGGGCCACCGCCGGTGTAGTCGTAATCCCACCGGCTGGTGTGGAACATGCGTCCCTTGAAGTTCTCAATGCCAGGGATGCCAGGAACCTTTGGCTTATGCAGAATGCCGCCAGCGATGACGATGTACTTGGATGAGATCTTGTCGCCGCGCGATGTTGTGATGTTCCAGCGATTCGCGCTGTCATCCCACACTGCTCCGTTGATGATCGTTTGAAAGAGCGCGTGGTCGTAGAGGTTGAACGTGCGACCAAGAAGTTGGCAGTATTCGAAAATTTCCGGCGCACTCGCGTAACGCTCGGTGGGCATGTAGCCGGTCTCTTCAAGAAGGGGAAGGTAGGTGTAGGACTCAACATCGCACATGCAACCGGGGTAGCGGTTCCAGTACCAGGTGCCGCCGAAGTCGCCGCCCTTTTCCACGATGCGGAAATTGGTGATTCCTTGGTTCTGCAAGTCGACGCCCGTGAGCATGCCGGCAAACCCGCCACCAACAATGACAACTTCGGTTTCTTCAACGATCGCATCACGGGTGAAGTTGGGATCGGCGTAGGGATCTTGGTCGAGTTCTTCGAACTGTTCCTTCAGGCCGGAAAACTGCTTCAGACCATCGGTGCGCAGACGCTTGAGCTGTTCTTGCGCGTACTTGGCGCGAAGTTCCTCTACAGAAACCTCGATGCCTTCGTTCTGCTCTGCCATTACCTATTCCCCCTAGAGAACTGATTTACAACGCCTACGACGTGAGCCGCCATTGTGTCAGATCTTCAGGATCTGTTCCTGTTTGGATGAGTGGGCGGATTTACGGCTTCATCACCAGCCGGAAAGTCAGATTGATTCGCTCTCCCACCGGTTTCTTCGTCTTCGGAACTCGATGGCGCCAAAGCTCTTGCGTTGTTCCATTCATGATGACGAGATCGCCGTGATGAAGCTCAAGTTCCACCTTGATCGAATGATCGTCGACCCGCCGTAGATCGAAACGGCGAGTGGCGCCGAGGCTCCAGGAAGCAATTACCGGCATCGGCCCGAACTCTGGCTCATCGTCGGCATGCCAGTCCACGCCATCACTTCCATCTCGATACAGGTTGCACAACACCGAATTAAAGCTCGTCCCGGTATGGCGACTTGAGAGGTCACGCAATTCGACGAGTTCATCAATCCACGGATCGGGTTCGTGGTGAATCCCCGAATAGGTGTAGTCGAGACCCTCGTCGGCAACCCATGATTCAAGGCGAGGAACAGGAATGAGATTGCCGAACATTTTGAGGTGATCTTGACGCCACGCAACTTTGGTTCGTAACGCGGCAAAGACTGCATCAGCAGCAGCGACATCCACCGCACTGCGAATGATGGTCAACCCAAGGCCAGGACCAGTCGGCTGCTCTTCAAACAACGCATGCTGCCCGGACATCTCTCCTCAACCCTCTTGCGTTTGGGTTGCGCGCAGAACGGCCTCGCGAACTTTGTCTTTTTGAATCTTCCCCATTGGGTTTCGCTCAATCGCCTCGATGACCACGACTTGTTCCGGGCATTTGTACTTCGCCAATCCCAATTCAATGCAGTGAGCCGCCAACGTTGGAACATCAATTGTTGATCCTGGAGTCAACACGATTGCGGCACACACTCGCTCGCCGGTACGCGAATCCGGAAGGCCAATGACGGCAACATCAGCCACCGAACCGTGGAACAGCACTGCTTCTTCAACCTCGGTTGCAGAAATGTTTTCTGCATTTCGGATTACGACGTCCTTGAGTCGGCCAACGATTCGAATTCGATCGTCAGGACCAATTTCAGCGAGATCACCAGTTCGGAACCATCCATCGTCGGTAAACGCTGCAGCATTCAGAGATTCATCGACATAACCGAGAAAGCATTGGGTGCCCCTCAACTGAAGCTCACCGTCAATGACTCGGGCTTCGACACCGGGACCAGCGGGACCAACGTCGCGACCTACGTCAGGGCCGTCGAACCATTCACAGGTGCAATTTGGGAACTCGGTCAGCCCATAAGCGCCGACAACGCCCGCAACTCCAAACGTGTCAATGAGTTCTTGGTTCACTTCGCCCGGAATGGGTGCACCGCCGCCAACACAACCGCGTACATTCGAAAGCAACAGACCATCAGTTCGGTGTTCCGCATCGAGGAACGCTCGAAAGAACGGAACAGCAGAGCCCAACATTGTTGGCCCATGCGTCGCCATGCGGTCGGCCGTCGTAGCGGGATCAAACACATCGAACAACACGAGACGAACACCGGTGTTCAGCGAGGTCACCAACATCGCGATTCCGCCGATATGGGTAAACGGCCATGCGATCGGGTACACGTCTTCGGGACCAAACCCGAGACGTTCGGAAAGCGATGCCCCCGAAGCGATCGCCCCAATGTCGTTATGGCGAACTCCCTTGGGCGCAGCCGTCGTTCCGGAAGAGAAATAGATCCAGCGACAGTCGTCATTCGTTACTGGCGGCGCCGGAAGCTGTGAAACATCACCCGAAGGC
The DNA here is from genome assembly GCA_903827085.1 of uncultured Candidatus Nemicrothrix sp. Classification (GTDB taxonomy): domain Bacteria; phylum Actinomycetota; class Acidimicrobiia; order Acidimicrobiales; family Acidimicrobilacustridaceae; genus Acidimicrobilacustris; species Acidimicrobilacustris europaeus. The sequence continues at coordinate 2,954 of CAIKHC010000294.1, forward strand.
AACCGCAATGCAGTTGAAGCAGTAACCGGCGCTTCGTACTCCGCCGACCACGACCGGATTCCGAGGTCTTTGGCCATTACCGCATGGTCGAATCCACGCCAGTGCTTCGGAATGATGAGCAGGTTGGTTCGAATCTGTCCTGCAATATGACCAACTTCAGCGTGGCGAAGCATCGGGATGATCGGATTCTGAATAGCGCCAAGTCGAGCGCAAGCCGCCAGCATCACGATCGATTCCAGCGTGGTGGGCAGTTGCCACGACACGATCGAACCTGGCCCGATGCCGAGTTCAAACAAACCGGCTGCCACTGACTCGGCCTCAACTCGCAGCTGCAATGAGGTCAGGGAACGCCCGTAATCGTCAACAGCGACAACACGGTTCGGATGCTCATCCGCTACCGATGTCACTAGGCCCCAAAATGTCTCTTGCATTCGTTCAGATTGCCATGCCCAGTCGCTCAACTCACAAGAATCCGGCAGATGGCACGTTGAAGAAACTTTCACCTTTAGTACCAAGCCTCTGCCGGGATAAGTTCCCCGCACCCCTTTCCGGAGAATCACATGCGCCTTGACCACCCGATCGTCCGATTGCCCATAAGCACAGACATCAACGCCCTCATCGCCGAGGTCAGCGCAATTGCCGAAGATGTTTGGCGCCCGCATCCAGAAGGTATGCCCGGAAACAGCGCTCTTCCATTGGTGTCAGTTATGGGCGATCCCAACAATGATTCCGTTGTGGGACCGATGCGACCCACGCCTCACCTCGAGGCATTGCCATCGATCGTGAACGTCATGGCAGGACTTACCGGACTTGGTTGCCCGATCGGTCGCGCCCGTTTGATGCGTATCGACATCGAGTCCGAAGTGAAGTCGCATGTGGACACCAACCGATATTGGTGGGACCACCTCCGCGTTCACGTTCCGATCATCACCAACCCTGCAGTGCTCTTTCATGTCGACGACGAATCCATTCATATGGAACCAGGCTCGTGCTGGGTGTTTGATACATGGGAACCACACCGAGTCGAAAACCCCGTCAACGCGCCGCGCATTCATCTCGTCATCGACACCGTTGGCGGTGCAGGGTTCTGGTCACTCATCGACCGCCAAACGGGTGCGGCTGACGCCAACACACCGCTGCCCCAGGTGCAGCAAGTCACATCTATCGCGTTCGAAACGATGAACCAACCGACCGTCATGCCTTCGGCCGAAATCGACCAAACGCTGGCAAATATCCTTCATCAGTTCGCAGAGGTCGATCTTGATCGCGCTGTTGAACTCGACCGTGCGCTCATTGCATTCCGACGCTCGTGGAAAGCGTGCTGGGCCCACTTTGGCGACAACCCTCAGGGATTCGACTCCTACGCAAAACTTCGCGATGAAGCCGATGCCATCGTTGATCCCTATCCCGAAGCACTTCCCAACACCGTTCAGGTCAACGAAGCAATCCGCCAACTTGTGCTGCGCCCTTCAATCGCACAACCCGGTGCCGTTGCTGCACCGAGCGGTATGGGTACTGCCCCTGCCGCCGCACCCGGGGGTGCACCCGCGCCCGCTGCTGCACCGGCTCCCCCAGCTCCTGCAATGCCAGCGCCGAAACAAATCGGCGAACCGATCACCCTCGATCGCCCTGTATTCATCATTTCGTCCCCGCGGTCGGGCAGCACGATGTTGTTCGAAGCGATGATGCGCGCCAAAGAGTCCTACACAATCGGCGGCGAAAGCCATCAACTCATCGAGGCATTCCCCGCGCTCGCACCCGCGTCTCATGGTTGGGACTCAAACCGTCTCACCGAAGAAGACATCACTCCTGAGGTAGTTGAAAAGCTCAGCGGCTCATTTGTTCGACGACTGAAGAATCGCGACGGCGAACCGGTGCAGCCGGGATCAGTCGTACGCATGATCGAAAAGACGCCGAAGAACTCTCTGCGGATTCCTTTTCTTGCGGCCGCATACCCCGATGCAAAGTTCATCTACTTGTGGCGTGATCCTCGCGAAACGATTAGCAGCATGCTCGACGCATGGCGATCGGGTCGTTTCGTGACCTACCCAGAACTTCCTGAGTGGACTGGCGATCGCTGGTCGCTGCTCCTTACTCCAGGTTGGCGTGACCTCATTGGCAAGTCGTTACCCGAAGTTGTTGCGAACCAGTGGGTGACCGCTACGACAACGTTGCTTGACGATCTTGAAGCGCTAGAACCCGATCGTTGGTGTGTCACGAGTTACTCCGCGCTGCTGGCTGATCCCGATGCAGAACTCGCACGTCTCTGCGCCAATCTTGATCTCACATGGGACACCGAGACTGGTGGCGAACTTCCACTCTCGGCAACAACACTCGAAGCTCCGCAGGCCTCAAAGTGGGAACGCAACGCTGAAGAGATGAAGAAGGTCTGGGACATCGTCGATCCCGTTGCGGTTCGTGCTCACGATGTTTTCGCCGACCCGCCCCCCATCCAGCCTTCAAAAACCCGTTCGGCCGAAGCCGTCAAGGTTGGGCTCACTGAAGAACCCGATGGCGCCATCCCCACCGATTTCTCGAGTGTGTTCACTGGTTCATTCGCCAGCATTCTCGAAGCCGCGAATTGTTCTCTCGCAGTTACCACCTACCAGAGCGGCCGTCTTGTTCTCGTTCGGCGCGACGGCGACAAGGTCAACACGCACCTTCGCTACTTCCCAAGCCCGATGGGTGTTGCCGTGCAAGGAGCGAAGTTGGCGCTGGGCACCAAGACAACCGTGTGGGAATTCTGGAATCAACAAGCTGCCGCTTCCACGATTGACCCCGAAGGCCGCATCGACGCTTGCTACATGCCTCGCCGCGGTCACACCACCGGCGACATTCGTATCCACGATCTTGGCTACGACGCCGACGGAGAACTTTGGGCCGTCGCCACACGCTTTTCTTGCTTGGTGAAGTTCGATCGCGAAAACTCGTTCGCTCCGCAGTGGCGCCCGCAATTCATTTCCGGCCTCTCTGCCGACGATCGCTGCCACCTCAATGGCTTGGCAATGGTCGAAGGACGCCCGAAGTACGTCACCGTTCTCGGCATGACCGACACGCCCAACGGTTGGCGCGAGGACAAGGCCGCAGGTGGCGCAATTCTCGACATCGAAGGTGGCGCTCCAATCACCGTCGGTCTTTCAATGCCTCACTCGCCCCGCTGGCATAACAACAAGTTGTGGGTCCTTGAGTCGGGTCGTGGTGCGTTGTGCACTGTCGACATCGAAACCGGTGAACGCGAAACCATTGCCATTCTCCCCGGCTTCACCCGCGGCCTTTCGTTCGTCGGAAACATCGCGTTCATCGGTCTCTCGAAAGTTCGCGAGACGGTGTTCGACGGGCTCCCGATCACTCAGGCAGACACACCACGCGAGTGCGGCGTCTGGGCCGTCGACATCAACACCGGCGAGGTCGTCGGTTTCATGCGCTTCGAAGGATCAGTTACCGAACTCTTCGAAGTTGCAGTCCTACCCGGCACGCAATGGCCGGAACTTGTGGAGCCAGGCGCGGAAGCCACGAACGACGCGTTCGTTCTTTCCGATGAAGCACTGAAAGATGTCATTCATCCCGCCAAGAAAGCGGACTAGGGCTTAGTCCTCGGCGAGAACGAGATCGACGCGAGCGCCGGCGTCTTCCATCGTGGTGTTCCACGACACTGCAAGTTCCGAAACAAGAATTCGGCGCGCACGGATCTGCATTGCTTTCTCGGCGCTTGAGAGCGATGACTGGCGATCGCGAAGCGCAAGGTTACGAACAACCTCGGCACATTCGTAGATATCGCCCGACTTCATCTTCTCTTGATGATTCTTGAAACGACGTGACCAGTTTGTAGGAACGCGAACGTTACGAACCGCGAGCACTGCGAGTACGTCTTCGACCTCTTCTTCAGAAATGGCCTGACGAACACCGAGGTCTTCAGCACGATCCTCGGGCACCGACACCTTGAGATTCCCGCCGCGCCATGAGTCGTCACCAGCCGCAACCGACAGCTCGAGGTACTTGACCTTCTTGCCATCGACCACTCGGGTCGAACGACCAGTGACCTCGGCAGTGCCGTGCGCGGGATAGATGACCTTGGAACCGACAGTGAACTTCATGAATGCCTTCCTGAAACCGGTCCACAAGTATGGCCAATGCTGAGGGGGTTCACACCATTACCGCAGTGAACTCAAGAAAAGGCTGAGGATGAAGGGGGATCGTTCGGCCCTCGACCCTCGGGATCAAGGCCTTCGATGGCACGAAGAATTGCGATTCGCTCTGCCAAAGGCGGATGGGTGTCCATAAGCCGACCGAAGGCGCCCTGAATGCCTTCACTCCCGCTCCGCTCAAGGGGTGACTCGATCCACAGGTGCGCACTCGCCGCTGAAGGACTCGAAATCACGGTTGTATCGGCTTCGAGTTTCTCGAGCGCAGAGCGAATACCCCCAGGCTCTCGAGTGAGTTCGACCGCCGTCGCGTCAGCCATTCCTTCTCGCTTTCGCGAAAGCGCTGCCCGCAGAAGCATTCCGGCAGGCACTGCGATGAGGTAGAGGACGATGCCCACAAGCATCATCGCCCCTGCCGCTTCATTGCGTCGGCCGCCACTGAAGAAACCGATACGAATTCCGATCTGTGCGATGACCGCAATCGCACCGACAGCCAGCACAGCAAGCGTTGTGACTGCAATGTCACGGTTCACAATGTGTCCCGTCTCGTGCGCAATGACTCCGCGCAATTCACGAGGGGACATAACCGCTAACAAACCAGTCGTCACAGTGATCGCTGCATGCTTCGGATTACGCCCCGTAGCAAATGCATTCGGAGCAGGATCATCAACAACGAAAACTGCAGGAACAGGAATGCCAGCGGCAATGGCCATCTGTTCAACGATGTTCCGGAGTTCTGAAAACTCTGGCCCATCGGCCGGTCGTGCCTTCGCCATGCTGAGCGCTGCGGACGCCGAGAACAACCACGCAAGAAGTAAATAGCCGAGCACAAACAGAACTGTCAGAAACAGAACAGCGCCGTTGAAATTGAAACTGCTCTGACAATCTTGCGAAATGCGACCGTAGATATCGCGAGTTGCTACGCCACATTCCTGTTTCGAATAGCCCCCGAATATGCCAACGATGACATTGGCGACGACAAACAGAAGTGCGAAAACACCGGCGAGTATGACGAAACTCGCTCGCTTGTTGTTGCGTTTGTGGTCAATGAAACTTGCGGCGTCAGCCATCAAAACCCGCGATCAAGAGAACGACTGAAATGAGTCTCAGAACTCAACCTTCGGAACTGCGCGATCTGCTTCATCGGCTTCGAACAATTCACGATGAGGGAAACTCCCGATCTTGGAAACAGCCACGCCCGGAAATGTGTCGATCTTGTTGTGGTACCGAGTGACAGAGTCGTTATAAAACTGTCGCGCGTAGGCGATTCGATCTTCCGTTGCCGTGATTTCAGATTGCAGTTGTCGGAAATTCGCATCGGCTTTGAGATCCGGATACGCCTCAGCAAGCGCAAAGATCTTGCCGAGGGCCGCAACCATGGGGGCCTCGGCGGCAGCTGCTTCGGACGGAGTATTTGCCGAAACTGACGCGTTGCGGGCGGCAACGACGGCTTCAAAAGTTCCCGACTCGTGCGCCGCGTACCCCTTGACCGTCTCGACAAGATTTGGAATGAGATCGGCGCGACGTTTGATCTGCACATCGATTTGCGACCAGCCGTTATCGACCTGGTTTCGCATTCGAACGATGCCGTTATAGGAGCCGACAAGAAGCAGTGCGAGAAGTACGACGACCACGACAATGATGATGACTGCGACCATCTCTGGTCCTTTCTGACCGCTCAGGGTGTCTGAGTGAGTGCTCTGCCTCAAGTGAACCATGCCAACTACTGAGTTGCACCGTCACCCCAGCGAATGACTCATTTCTGTGTGGGCAAATTGATGGGAATCTCCGAATCGAGGTCCCCCACCAGTATCTCGGCATCAATAATCGCCGAGCGATGAATCGCCTCTTCTTCCTCTTCGGGCAGGGATTGCTCTGTTGAACGTCGAAGTGACGGCCAAGCAAACGCAGCGGTCAAAAGACAAGCGAGTCCACCAGTGATGTACGTCGCTCTCGGATCGATGTGCTGGCCGATCCAGCCGATGATCGGACCGCCAATAGGCGTCGTGCCAATGATTGCGGTGATGTAGAGCGCCATCACACGACCGCGAACTTCGACCGGTGAGGTGAGCTGCAGGGTCGCGGAGTTCATGGTGATGAACGCCACGCTTCCAGCGCCGACGAGCAGCAAGGCCGCTGACATCGTCCAGAAGGTTGGCATCACCGCGGCAAGAAGCATCGAGCCACCGAGAAACGCTGCCGCGAACCCCAAACGTTTATGTGTTGCTCTCCCAAAGCGTGCGATCAGCAGTCCGCCTGCAACCGAGCCGACTCCCATCACCGAAGAGAGAATGCCGTAACCAGTGGCTTCCCGATCGAAGGTGTACTTCGCAAACAGCGGAAGCGAAATCTGGTTTTCATATGCGAGCATCCCGATGACAACAGTCATCAGCATTGGTGTTCGAAGTCGTGAATCGGCCCATACGACCTTTATGCCTTCGCGAATCTGACCTTTCTCTCGCTTCACTGGCACCTTCGGCACGAATTCCGATTGACGCATCAGCAACAAAGCAATCGTGATGGCGAGGAAGCTGACGCCATTCACGAGAAAAGGAACAGCAAGCCCAAATGCAGCGATCAGTACTCCGGCAATTCCGGGGCCAACGATTCGAGCGACGTTGTTGGTCGTGCTTCCGATTCCCACTGCACTTGTGATGTCGTCTGGTCCAACTAGCTCGTACACAAACGATGAACGAATCGGCATATCGAACGCGTTCACCGTTCCGAATGCGGCGGCGAGAACAAACAAACTCCAAACGGAGATGGTGTCGGTCACCACCATCAGGCCAAGTGCGATAGCGATCACTGCGGCCAGCACTTGCGTGATCTGCAACATGTGCCACCGACTGTGACGATCAGCAAGTGTTCCGGCGAACGCACCGAACAAAAGAGTTGGAGCGAATTGTGCAGCGCTCACGAGGCCCAACATTCCACCGCTGCCGGTGACTTTCAGAACTAACCAACCCATCGCAACGGTTTGCATCCACGTACCGGCTTGCGAAAGCCCCTGGCCCATCAGATACAGACGAAAGTTGCGATGACGAAGCGCTGCAAAACCGCTTCCGTTCTTTTTCACAACGAAGCCGCATCCTTATGTCGGCCATTTCGAATTCGGTTGTAAACCAAAGGAGCCTGCGCAATAACCAAGGCAATCGCCGTCGTATAGGCCAAATTCGATGTCCAGATACCTACCGCTGCTGCGGCAATAGCAAGTGCAATCTGGATGGGCTCAAGGTCAAGAACAAGCATCGCGTGGCGAATTCCCGCATACGCAAGAAACCCTCCGAGCACCCATACCGGCAGCAGTCCAAACATCTCCAACACTTGGTCGGAAAAGAACACTCCAAGAGTGATCAGAGTGCCACCCAGCATTGCATTCATCTTCCATGTTTGTGCACCCATACGGACATGAGCCGACAGCCCACTTGATCCGTGACACATCGGCATTCCGCCGAATGTCGCGGATGCAACATTCCCCAACCCACAGACCAACGCAACTCTCGCCGGAGATACTCGACTTGCTCGTTCACCAAATTGCTCGCGAGCGAGATCACTCACACCGACAACGGCATTTCCGTACGTCAATGGAATCTGCGGAATCACTAGCAAAACAAATGCGGTGCCAAAAACAGACCACGGAGGAATCGAGAATGTCGGAAGGTCGATCGATGGCCCGGCAAACGTGGGCTGTTCTACGAGCAACGTCACAATCACACCAGCCACCACAAGTGCGATGCTCAGCAGGTACCA
>CAIKHC010000295.1 GCA_903827085.1 uncultured Candidatus Nemicrothrix sp.
CCACCTGAAGTTTGGGAAGATGGCCTCCTTGAGCCGAGGAGGCGAGATGAAGAAGACCCGTTTTACCGACGAACAGATGGTGAAGATGCTGCGGGAGGCCGACCGGACGTCGGTTTCCGAGGTGGCCAAGAAGCACGGGGTGAGCGACCAGACGCTGTACAACTGGCGCAGGCATTTCGGGGGGTTGGATCCGTCCGATGTGAAGCGTCTGCGCCAGCTCGAGCAGGAGAACAACCGGCTCAAGAAGCTGGTGGTCGAGCGTGATCTCGAGATCGAGGTGATGAAGGAGATTGCCGCAAAAAAATGGTGAGCGTGCAGGCCAGGCGCCAGCAGGTCGGCTACGCAAAGCAGCGTGGCCTCTCGGAGCGCCGGGCGTGCACGCTGCTATCGGTGGGGCGATCTGCTTTGAACTACCGGTCAAAGCTGATTGAGCGCGACGCACCGGTCCTGTATGCCATGAAGGAATTGTCGGCTCGGTATCCCCGGTATGGCTACCGCCGGATCCAGGTGTTTCTCGAGCGGGAGGGTTTTGTGATGAGTGCGGACAAGGCCCATCGGCTTTGGAAAATCAGCGGGTTGCAGGTGCCTCGCAAGCGCAGTCGTCGTCGGCCGAGTGCATCGCGGCCGCGTCCGCGGGCGCCTACAATGGCAAATCAAGTCTGGGCATACGACTTCGTGTTCGATGCCTGCGCGAACGGTCAGCAGCTCAAATGCCTGACGGTAATCGACGAGTTCACGCGGGAGAGTCTCGCCATCGACGTCAGCGGCTCGATCCGATCGGGTCGCGTCATCGAGGTGCTGAGTCGGTTGATTAGTGAAAGAGGAGAGCCGGCGGTGCTGCGCTCCGACAACGGACCGGAGTTCGTGTCGAAGGCTCTGTTGCGCTGGGCGGTAACGAACCGGCTTGAGACGGCACTGATCGAGCCCGGGAAGCCGTGGCAGAACGGCACCAACGAGAGCTTCAACGGGAAGTTCAGGGACGAGTGCCTCTCGATGGAGTGGTTCCGCACTCGCAACGAGGCGAAGGTCGTTATCGAGGAGTGGCGGCGTCACTACAATGAGGTGAGACCGCATTCGAGCCTGGGTCAGCAGACCCCGGCAGCGTTCAACAGATCCTGCGGCGTAGCCGCGAAACCCGAGGCCAATTTCCAATGATGGAATGGCCCGAGGAAAGCCGGCAGGTCACGTCGGCCATATTTTCGAGAGTCTGATAGAAGCCATGGTCGCCGCCGGCTCGACCACCCAGGCCATTTGTTCGAGTTTCGTCTGCCAGCTTGCCAAGATTTTAGAGTGCACGGCCAGGCCGACTGCCTCCCCGACGAACGGCCCTACCTGAGTGTTTCACCGAGCCTACACATGAACCTTCCAACCAAAACTCAAGCTGACGCTGAAGCCGCGGCCAGGATTGCTGGGCTTGAGCGCCGCTGTGAAATGCTCGAAACAGTGATTAACGAGCTACCCGTCACCGTGTGGGTCAAGGACGACGAAGGCCGTTATTTGGTGGTCAATAACTTTCATTGCCAGATCGTCGA
>CAIKHC010000296.1 GCA_903827085.1 uncultured Candidatus Nemicrothrix sp.
CCGAAACAGTCGTTGATGCCAACGTTTCAGATCGGGCACTTTCATCGACCCAGGTAAACGAGTTCAAGAGTTCGCCCGAGACATCAAGTCCCTCAGGAGCGCCAACCAAAACAGTGCGATTCGGCACGTCGACATCGAGTGCATAACGAGGACGACCATCGATACCGATGCCGAGACCACGACGTTGTCCGATTGTCACGAGTTCCACTGCATCGACAGAACCCAACTGGGTTCCGGTTTCGTCAACCAGTCGCGCTGGGTTCATTTCGATGCGGTTCCCAAGGAATACTCGGCGTCCGCCACCTGTATGCGAAATGAAGCAAACGTCTTGACTGTCGGGTTTGCCGGCCGTGCGGAGACCAAGTTGTGTTGCACGTTCACGCACTTCGTTTTTGGTCAGGCCACCGATTGGCAACATGATTCGCTCGAGCTGTGTGGCCGTGAGCATATGAAGCACGTAACTCTGGTCTTTTGCGAAATCGGCACCGCGAGTGAGCCGGGGAAGACCCGACGACGTCCGCACGATCTGGGCGTGATGACCAGTCGCAACCATGTCGAAGCCCAGAGCGTCGGCTCGAGCCATTAAACGATCAAACTTGAGGTGGCGGTTGCACTCAATACATGGATTAGGCGTAATTCCACGTGCGTGATCGGCGACGTAGGGCGCACCCACGGCGCGATCAAAATCTTCGGAAAAATTGAAAACCAAATGGTCGATGTCCAACTGCTGTGCGACGCGACGCGCATCGTCAACGTCGCTCACCGAACAACATCCAGAATCAGATTCGCCACCCCACAACTTCAGGGTCACACCCACGATCTCGTGCCCTTCGTCGCGCAACATCGCAGCAGCAACTGAGGAATCAACACCTCCGGACATCGCAACCATGACCTGCATAATCAAATTCCAAACTGTTGGAGTCGTTCAACTGCTGGCGGGATCACGGCGAGAGCTTCGTCGACATCAGTCTGCGTGCTGGACCAGCCCAACGACAAACGCAACGAACCACGCGCCAATTCTGTCTCGACCCCCATCGCCCCCAAGACATGGGAGGACTGCATCGCTCCGCTGGCGCACGAAGACGCTGCCGAGGCAGAGACGTGACCACGTTCAAGCAAGAACAACAGCGCTTCGCTCTCAACACCTGGAATGCAGAGATGAGCGATCCCTGCCGCTCGTTGCGAACGATCGGCACCGGCGGTCTCAACTGACCCCGGGAGCGCGGCGAGCAATCCGTCGAGAAGTTGATCGCGCAGTTTGCCGACTCGGTCGATATCGACAACTCGATCCTCGGCCGCGAGACGAGCTGCAGTCACCATCGCAACAATCCCAGGAACGTTCTGGGTGCCTGATCGACGCTCACGCTCTTGGCCGCCCCCGAGTTGGCGAGCAGTAAGCGCAACACCAGGACGAACGACAAGCGCGCCCACTCCCTTTGGTCCACCGAATTTGTGCGCACTCAAACTGAACGAATCGACGGGCGCGCATGCTTCAGCGATATCTGTCCAACAAAACGCCTGCACCGCATCGGAATGAAGCACCGCATCCGGCGCAGAAGTGCGCACGACCTTTGCAAGAGCAACCAGATCGGCGATAACACCGGTTTCATTGTTGACGGCCATGAGCGAGACAACCCTCACTGGCCCTTCGTGAAGTACCCGCCGAAGTTCCGCAGGATCAATGACTCCGTTACGATCGACGCCG
>CAIKHC010000297.1 GCA_903827085.1 uncultured Candidatus Nemicrothrix sp.
CCGTGAGCGTGGGTGCATACGAGAACAGACCGCCAAAGCTCCTGATCTCGCCCGAGCGTGTCTTGCGTGCAACGGCCAGGACCACAGCAAATGCACCGAGGTTCATGGCGGCGTAGATGAGCAAGTACACAACGATTGATCGGAGTGCTTCGCTGCCTGTGTCGAGAGTGGCCCCTGCAGCCGCAAGCGGAGCGAGGATGTAACCGGCCTGGGCGATACCGGAGTACGCCAGCATTCGCACGACATTGGTCTGGCGAAGGGCAATGAGATTGCCAACTGTCATGGAGAGTGCGGCAAGCGCCCACATGAGCGGTTCCCAAACATCATGACGGCCGTAGAAACCGATGAAGAGAACGTTGAGGATGGCGACGAAGCCAGCAGCCTTTGAAGCAACAGCAAGGAACGACGTGACCGGGGTGGGAGCACCTTCGTAGGTATCGGGCGCCCACTGGTGGAACGGCACCGCAGACACCTTGAAGGCAAAGCCGATGAGCACGAACGCGATTCCCAACGTAATGATCGGCTGCGAAGATACATAGGAACCAAGATCCGCGCCGATATCAACGAGCAGCGTCGAACCGGTGATGCCGAAGATGAGCGACATGCCGTAAAGCAGAATCGCTGAAGCGAAAACACCCATGAGGTAGTACTTCAAGCCTGCTTCGTTGCTGTTCTGATCGCGCTTTCGCCATGCCGCCAACATGTAGGCCGGAATGGAAACAAGCTCGAGCGCAATGAAGATGCTGATGAGATCACGAGCAGACGCCATGACCATCATGCCGAGTACCGAAGAAAGCAAGAGCGTGTAGTACTCACCTTCGTGGTAGTCGCCCTCTGCGATGTAGTTCGTCGAAAGCAGAATCACTACGTATCCGGCGACGACAAAGAGTGCTTGCAAAACCAGCGCGTAATTGTCGACAACAAAGCCACCGCCAAACATGACTCGATCAACACCGTCGTAGGCAAGGGTGGCGATCGGAATCAGTGCCAAAAGCAGACCGATTCCAGCAATCGACGATGACGCCCACCGTGAGCGCTCACCGGTGAACACGTCGACGAGAATCAACACCACGATGGTCGCGGCCACGATGATTTCGGGCGCGAGCGCGTGGTAGTCGAGGCTGGGAGCAGTCCAGGCGAAGGTCAGCAACTGGGCGAGCAACGGATCAGCCTCCGAGCCCGTTCACGATCGCGATCGTTTGAGAAACAGCGCCATCAGTGACCTTGAAGATGATGTTGGGAACAAAGCCGAGCACGACGATGAGAATGAGGATGGGCGTCCATGCCAACCATTCGCTAAACGTGACGTCGTGCAGGTGCGGATCCTCTTCGAATTCCTTGGACGGAACACCGAAGCCCACACGCTGATACATCCAGAGCAAGTAGGCAGCCGACAAGACCGTTCCTATTGCAGCGATCACCATGAGAACACGGAAGAATGCGACGTTGAGGCCAACACCTGGTTCGTATGCCGCCAGAATCGCTGGGAACTCGCCCCAGAATCCAGCAAGGCCGGGAAGACCCAGTGAGGCCATCACTGCGAAGCCAAGGATCCAGCCCATGTGCGGCATCGACTTGAGCATGCCGCCCAGTCGAGAGATATCGAGGGTGTGGTAGCGGTCCTTGGTGGAACCAGCCACAAAGAAGAGCATGCCGGTGATGAGACCGTGGGCAACCATGCCGAAGATCGCAGCTTGGAAACCGAAGGTTGTGAGTGTGGCGATGCCAAGCATGACAAATCCCATATGCGACACCGACGAGAACGCGATGAGTCGCTTCATGTCCGTCTGCGCCAAACAGCACAACGCGCCGTAGATGATGCCGATGACGGCAAGCAATCCGATGAACGGCGCCCACTTCTCGGCTGCACCCGGAAGGATCGGGATGGCGATGCGGATGAAGCCGTAGGTACCGAGCTTCAGGAGCACCGCAGCAAGGATGACTGAACCGACGGTCGGTGCCTGTGTGTGAGCATCGGGCAACCAGGTGTGGAACGGGAACATCGGCACCTTGATACCGAAGCCGATGAACATGCCGCCGAAGATCCAGAGGGCCGCACCAGTGGAAATACCTCTAGCGAGTTCCGGAAGAAGACGCACATCAAATGAATGCATCATCTGGCCGTCGATCGAGACCTTGTCGGAGAGGAAATACAACGCAAGGAAGGCAACGATCATGAGTGCCGAACCAAAAAGCGTGTAGAGGAAGAACTTGAGCGATGCGTACTGACGCTTTTCGCCGCCCCATACGCCGATCATGAAATACATCGGCAGAAGCACAACCTCGAAGAAGACGAAGAACAGGATGAGATCCTGGGCAACGAACGAACCGAGCATGCCGGTTTCGAGGATGAGGATAAGGATGAGGAACGCCTTGGGGTTCTTCGGTTCCGGAAAACGGTTCCAGGAATAGATGATGCAAAGCGGCACAATCAACAGCGTGAGAGCGATCATCGGCAGAGAAATGCCATCGATACCCACGATGTAGCGACTGTTGATGATCGGGATCCATGCCATATCGACCACGAACTGCAAGCGACCGCTCGCGTCGTAGTCAAAGTTGGTCATGAGCAAGATGCCGATGAACCCAACCACGAGGCTGGCCGCAAGCGCGACCACCTTGTGGAACTGCTCATTGGCTTTAGGCACGACCAACATGGCGAGTGCTCCCACAAGGGGGAGAAACACCATAAGGCTGATACCCCAACTGTTCAGGAAATCTTTCATCGAATTGTCCTGGGCTCCTAGACGACGAACACGAGTACACCGGCGAGGACTACCGCGCCGGCAAAGAGAATCGAGGCGTACTGCTGGACCTTGCCGGTCTGGATCTTCCGAAGCAACTGACCTGCTCCTTCAGAACCCCGACCAGATCCGTTGACTGCTCCATCGATGATGATCTGGTCAGCAACGACATAAACGACACCCGCGATTTTGCGGGCGCCAGTGCCAATGCCGTTCACGACACCATCAATGATGTTTTGGTTACACCAGTTCGCAGCACGGGCAAGCGGGCCCGTTGTGCCTCCGGCGATAACACCTGTGTAGAGATTGTCGAGGTAGTACTTGTTCTCGAGGAACGTGTACCCAGCGTGGGCGATCTTGCTGCGCGACGTAAGGCCATGCGGGCCGCGGTTCTTCTCGAAGTACTGATAGGCGACGAACAAACCACCGGCAGCAAGAATCGTTGACGCAATCGCCAACCACGGGGTGAATGGAGCATGCTGAATCGGCGGGAAGGCAAACGTGGGTTCAACAAAATGTTCGAACCTCGTGGTGAAGCTTCCAGGCAGTTTGAAACCGAAGAACGACTTCGGAAAGTTCGTGAAGCCCAACACCACTGCACATCCAGCAAGAATGATGAGCGGAACGGTGATGACCTTCGGTGACTCGTGAGGATGGGCGTGACCGCGGTACTTGCCCCAGAAGGTCATCCAGTAGGCGCGACCCATGTATGCGGCAGTAAGGAACGCGGTGATCAGACCGAAGATCAACATGATCGTGTACGCGTTCTCTTGGCCGCTCGCAGAGCCAGCGAGAATTTCATCCTTCGACCAGAAGCCCGCCAGCGGGAAGATGCCGGCGAGCGCGAGGGTCGCAACCAGGAAGGTGGCATGCGTGACTGGCATCTTCTTGCGGAGACCGCCCATTTCACGCATATCGAAGGTGTGGTGACACGCGTGGCTCACCGAACCGGCGCCAAGGAACAAACACGCTTTGAAGAACGCGTGAGTGAAGAGATGGAATACGCCAGCAGTCCATGCGCCAACACCCAAAGCCATGACCATGTACCCGAGCTGCGAAATCGTTGAGTACGCCAACACCTTCTTGAGATCGGTCTGAACGAATGCGAGCAGACCGCCAATGATGGTGGTGAAGCCACCGATGAAGGCGACGTAATGGAACGTGCTACTTCCGATTGCGAGACCAGCGAAGAACACCCCATAAAGGCGAGCGACTAGATACACACCCGCAACAACCATGGTTGCCGCGTGAATGAGCGCTGATACCGGAGTTGGTCCGGCCATGGCATCGGGCAACCACGTATGCAACGGAAACTGGCCCGACTTCGATGTGACGCCGCCAAAGAGACACAACGCACCGACAAGAAGCAGCGTGGTGTTCGCGTTTCCGGACAAGGCATATTCATTGAGGTGAAGAACGTTGAAGCTGCTGCCCCCAGCCGCAAAGAACGTAATGATCACACCGAGAATGAGGCCGATATCGCCTACACGGTTTGTGAGGAACGCCTTGAGCGCTGCATCGGTGTTCTTCTTCTCTTCCCACCAATGACCGATGAGTCCAAACGAACAGACCCCCACTAGCTCCCAGCCCATCAGCATCTGCAGCGTGTTTGAACTCAGGACGTAGAAGAGCATTGATGCCGTGAACAGAGAAAGAAACGCGTAGTAGTGCGTAAAGCGCACATCGCCGTGCAGGTACTCGGTTGAGTAGATGTGCACGAGCAAAGAAATGATGCAGACAGTGATGAGCATCATGGCGGCGAGGCCGTCAACAAGCGTGCCCATCTCGAACTGCAGGCCACCGATCTGGAACCAGGTGACCGTACGCACAACCGGCGGAACACTTTCGTGCTCGCCGCCGTGGGCCTCCGCCTCAGAGGCGTGACTCTCGCCCGATGCATCATGCGAATCAGTCGAAACAGTTGCGCCAGAATCCTTTGTGGCGGCGTTGACCTCTTCGCCGATGGTTTTGCCCGTCTGAGGGGTGAGGCCATTCGCTTGGACGATGTCGGCAGCAAGGGCAGCGCCGGTTGGCGGGTTATTGACGCGATTGATCCAGTTGCCGGCAACGACGACGGAAAGAATGAGACAGATTGACACTGCGGCGATACCGATGCCCGCAGTCACTCGGGTGCCCCAGCGCTTGCCAAAGAAAAGGATGATCAGGAACGACGCCGCCATGAGGGCGGGGATGATCCAGACCTTGTCGATCATGTTGAACACGACGATCAGCCCTTCAGCATGTCGACATCATCGATGTTGATGCTTTGTCGGTTCCGATAGATGAGTAAGACAAGTGCGAGGCCAACGCCAACCTCGGCAGCCGCAACGGCGATGACGAAGAGGGCGAACACCTGACCAGTGACGTTGGCCATGTCGTTGACGTGCCAGTAGGCACCGAAAGCGACAAGGTTGATATTCACGGCATTGAGAATGAGTTCGATCGACATGAGAACGAGCACGCCGTTCTTGCGAGCGAGCACTCCGTAGACGCCGATGCAGAAAAGAATGGCGGCGAGGAGGAGGAACTGGTTGAGAAACATCAGTCACGCCTCGCAATCACAATGGCGCCGATGAGCGCAGCGAGCAGAAGCACTGACAGCACCTCGAAGGGAAGGAGGTACGTGGAGAAAATGGAATCGCTCACCTCGGCGGTGCGCTGCACCGTGAGGTCACCGAACTCAGTGTCCTTGAAACCGTCGATGAGCGAGTAACTCATGAGGGCCAGTAGCGCCAACCCGATACCTGCACCGATGAACTTCGCAGACTTCTTGTTATCGAGATCGTCGTCGCTGCCGGTCTTTGCTCGGGTGAGCATGATGCCGAACAAGAACAGAACGATGATTGCGCCGAGGTAAACGAGTACCTGGGTGATGGCAACAAACTCTGCGGCGAGAAGGATGTACTGGGCCGCAGCGCCAGAAAGCACCAGCACCAGCCACAACGCTGCATGCATGACGTTCTTTGTTGTCACAACACGGATCGCACCGAACACCATCATCACAGCGATGATGTAGAACGCGATGTTTTGAGCAACAAGAAGGGCGAGCATCAGCGCGGCACCTTTTTAACTTTGGCGTCGGCGCCAGCCTCGTAGGGCTCATAATCAGGAACGGTCTGCATCCACTGATCGAGACGGCTCTTGTCGTGAAGGAGATCAGCGATACGGACCTCGGAGTACTCGTGCTCAGGACTCCAGAAGAGCGCATCGAACGGGCAGACCTCGACGCAGATACCGCAGTACATGCACAGCGAGAAATCGATATCGAAGCGATCGAGTTCGTTCTTTTGGCGCGGCTTGCCACCTTCGCGCCGAGGCGGAGCGAGGTACTTATGCGCCTCGATGAAGATGCACCAATCGGGGCATTCGCGAGCACACAGCATGCACGACGTGCAGTTCTCTTCGTGCAGCGCGATAACGCCACGGGCACGCGGAGAAACTTCCTCGCGCTCGTGCGGATAGCGAGTGGTCTGCGGACCGTCTTTGAGGGTCTTGACCATCTCACCGAACGTGACGCCAAGACCCTTAATGAGTCCTGGAACCTTGGGCTTGGGGGGCATCAGAGCACCACCTTCAGCGCTGCCGTGACGACAATGTTCACGAGAGCCAACGGGATGAGGACCTTCCAGGCAAGGCTCTGGAGCTGATCTTCTCGGAATCG
>CAIKHC010000298.1 GCA_903827085.1 uncultured Candidatus Nemicrothrix sp.
GGTCTCGAGCGCATCGACGCGCGGATCGTGCAGCGCTTCGGCTGCGGGCCGAATACTTTCGATGTCGACCCCATCGACCTGATGGATCTCAGTGACCAACAACTCAACAAGCGCGTCGTCAGGCAGTTCGACCACGAGCTCATCGATTGCGCGACCAGCACCACGCTCGAGAATGTCGATGCCAGTCACGTCTCCACCAACCGCGCCGATCCGGCTCGCCAAGGCACCCAGCGCGCCGGGACGATCAGGCATCCACACTCGAAGGATGTAGGTCTGAGTCATGGCCACACCCTAGAGATCGCGAGTGAACGCCATGTTTCCTTGGCGCGACATGAGCGCGAACTCAATTGACCGCCTCGCCCCAGAATGCGGGGTTATTGGCCGTCGAGACGGGTGAGAGCCCGGCGCATGTTGCGCACGGCCTGTTGTGTGCGCTGCTCGTTTTCAATGAGAGCGAATCGCACAAACCCTTCACCACCCGGACCAAAACCGACGCCGGGAGACGCCGCAACATTGGCTTCTTTGACGAGGTAGGACGCGAATTCAATGGACTTCATATCGGAGTACTGCTCGGGGATCGGCGCCCAGACGAACATGGTTCCCTTAGGCGGTTCGATATCCCAACCAATGCGCTTCAATCCGTCGCACAGAGAGTCGCGACGAGATTGGTAGATCTCGTTGACTTCCATTGGGAAATCGGCCGCTTCATTGAGAGTGACTGTGGCCGCGATCTGAATGGGCTGGAACGTTCCGTAATCGAGGTAGCTCTTAAACTTTGCGAGCGCAGCAACGACGTCGGCACGACCAAGCATGAATGCAACGCGCCAACCGGCCATTGAGAACGACTTCGTCATCGAATACAACTCGACAGCGACTTCCTTCGCCCCTTCGGCCTGAAGAATCGATGGTGGTCGGTAGCCGTCGAAACCAATATCGGCATAGGCGTTGTCGTGCACCACAACAACATCGTGTTCACGAGCAAAGTCGACAACCTTCTGCATGAACTCAAGGTCGACACAAGTGGTGGTCGGGTTATGTGGGAACGACATAACGATCACGCGCGGCTTGGGCCAGGAGTACTCCCACTGCTCACGAAGATTGTCGAAGAAGTCTTGACCCGTTCCGAGAGGAACCTCACGAATATCGGCACCGGCGAAGAGCGGTCCATAAATATGGATTGGATACGACGGCGAAGGGACAAGCGCCGCATCACCTGGCTGCAGCAACGTCCACATGAGGTGCGAAAAACCCTCTTTGGCGCCGATTGTGCTGATGACTTCGGTGTCGGGATCGAGAGTCACACCGAATCGATGTTGGTAATAACCGGCAATTGCTTCTCGGAGTTTCGGAATGCCCCGACTCGACGAGTAGCGATGGTTACGAGAGTTATGGGCGGCTTCAGACAACTTCTCGACTGCAATATCTGGAGAAGGGAGGTCTGGGTTACCGAATCCGAGGTCGATGACGTCGTGGCCGGCGCGACGAGCCTCGATCTTCAACGAATCGATGATCGTGAAGACATACGGCGGCAGCGCATTTATTCGGCGGAACTCCATGTGTCCGAGGTTAGTGGAGCAGCGCAGCGCCAATGGCACCCGCCGAGGGCCCTGACTGGGCCGGCTCGATGCGAGTTCGACGCCGCGAACGACCGCCAAGCACCTCGCGAACAAAGAGTTCTCGTGTCCGCTCGAGGTACAGATCGGAGACTGCGACCAAACCCCCACCGATCACCAAGAGTTCGGGGTCGAGGACATCGGCGAGATTCGCCAAACCCCGAGCCAACCACTCGGCAAACTCAGCCCAAACGTCAAGGGCCACAGCGTCACCGCTGCGAGCAAGCTCCACGAGTACTTCGCCAGTGATGGCGTCTCCGCTGCGATCAGTGTCCAGGCCGCGCTGTTGCGCCAACCAGACCACTCCCGAACCCGAGGCATAACGCTCCCAACAGCCGTTCCGTCCACACACACAAAGCGGCCCAGATGGGTCGACGCACATGTGTCCTGGTTCGCCCGCAAAACCGTGAGCCCCGCGTCGGACCGAGCCCCCGATCGCGACTCCCCCGCCAATGCCCGTACCCAGGGTCACGAGAACGGTGTCATCGCTTCCTCTCGCTACGCCGTAGGTCATCTCGGCGACGAGCGCGCAGGTGGCGTCGTTATCGATGGACACCGCGACGCCAAGTGCGCTCTCAAGCGCAGGTCGAACAGGAACATCGATCATGCATTGAAGATTCGGCGCGGCACGCAGAACGGCTCCGTCTTCGACCAGTCCAGCTATACCAATTCCGAGATGGCGTTCGGTGCCGCACATCTGGGCGAGTTCAATGAGTGAGGAGATGACACCTTCGGCCGTTGAGGGGGTCGAAACAAGATGTCGCGCAAGGATCTCGGTGGGTTGTGACCGATCAACCGCCACCGCGAGCATCTTCGTGCCGCCGACATCGATGCCCACCAATCGTTCGCTCACACATGAATGATTAGTCCATCAGACCGTCATTGTCGGGAGTTCAGGATCGAAGGTTGAATCAATACCGCAGAAGGGCGCCAATACGGCCATGCACATCGAGGTCAGCGTTACCTTCGCACGTGACGATATGAGCCCCTTCGAGGAGTGCCGCGTCGACTGCGTCGCTGACCACGTCATCGACTCTTTCCATCTCTTGGCCATCGACCGGACACTTGGGGCCTCTCAGAGCTAGCGCTCCGCACGGACACAACCATCCTGATTCTTCGAATCCATTCGACACAAGGAGGGTGGCAACGCGTCGTTCATTCAGCGCACTGAGCACCGACCCAAGGCCCGCCACACCCTTGTTTCCCGAACCGATCGCATCACGAAGTTTCGTGACCGCCACTTGCTCACGCTCAAGTTCAACGAATCGTTCAATCTCAAATGCAGCCTTCGCGATATCGGTTTCATTTGCTGCGACCGGCACATGAATCCGGGGAGCCAAACGTTCGCGAAGATACGGATGCAACTCGTGCTCAACGGCGGAATAGACCTCGTCGGTTGCCCCGATGCTCAGCCGACCAAACCCTCGCTCCTGAAAGAGGCGAAACACCGCCTCGGTTGAGTGACGGAAATGTTGATGAGCGAGTTCGTCAATGTGGTGTTGCTCACGCTCTCGAGATCCGCGACTCGCATCATCTCTGCGGTCGTACTCGCGAGGAAGCGCTTCAAAAAGTTCAGTGCGCTCGACAACTTCACCGAATTGGAAGATGAACATGCGCGCCCATTGCCGATCGACGAGCAAAACCCCCAGTGGCTCGAGCTGATGGACGATTGCTTCAAGCGGCGCCACCACTGGCGATTGATTCGCTGAAAGTCGATTCGCCACCGAAATTGGAAGCCGAATCACTTTCCAATAGTTCTTCTCTGCACATGAAAACATTGCGAGACCGCGAACGCCGTGGCGGTCGAGTTGCGTTGCGACGTAATCGGAAATGAGCGCAAAGTCGGCATCGAAGTTCTGGCCGGGATGTGAAGCAACCAGTCGTTTCTTCAATGACTCAAGTTCGAGTTGGTAATCCTTGGGCCGGATCTGTCGGCGTCCATCGACATCGAGATAACAACTCACAACGGGTGTGTCGGCGCTTTTGAAACCCGCCAATTCCTTGATCGTTGCCTCAGTGATCACGGTCATGGAGCCTCCTCAGTTGTGAAACCTCTTCAACCGAGCGTATGCCTCAGAACCGCGATGCGCTCAGGCTCCTTCGTCGGCGCTTTGGGAACCTCGAGCCATGCCATTGGCCACGTCAGCAGCGACGCGTTGCGCTTGTTGCGCAATGACCGAAACAACTCCAACGACCCGTTCAGTTGCAGCTGGGTCGTCGAGCAGTGCTTCAGCCGCGTCGAGAAAAGATCGGCCCGCAGCAATCAGTTCGCGGGCTGCTGCGCGCATCGCGTCTTCGTCTGGCGTCATTGGCTGGACGAATCAGTCGTCTTCACTCGGACGAGGAGAACCTTCGACCCGAGCTTTGAGCTCTCCGAGTGCAGTCTTGATGATCCGACCTTCGGCACGACGCTTCACGAATCCTGGGATTGGATACACCAAATCGATTGCCAGTTCGTAGACAACGTCGGTGGCCGCACCATCTTCGGCCGGAGTCAGCACGTAGACGCCGTCGAGTTCGCGAGGAAGATCGCCTTCAACGAGTTCCCAACCCAAACGGTTCGGAGCCGAGGCGTAGTCGTAGCGGAGTTGATAGGTGGTGCTGCGGCCCATGGCGGCGGCACGGAACTCAACAACGATCGCCCGGCCATCGGAATCGGACTCGACGACGGTGACCTCTTTGAGGTCGCCCGCCCATTCAGGGTAGGAAGAAAAGTCGACCAACGTCGCGAAACAACGATCGACCGGGGCTGCGATACGGATTTGCTCTTTGGCCTGTTCGGACATGTCCGTACCCTACTCCGCCTCTACTCGGCGTCGTCTGCCGGCTTCTTCGGTGCTGACTGTTTGTGAACACGCCGAGCTTCTTCCCGACGACCCACCCGACTGAGCTCGGGCGTTCGTTCCGGGAAGGTCCCGTATGCAGCGACCCACAAACCGGTAAATCCGAGGGCCCACATCGGTGCGAGAACGCCGAACGCCAGCGCTGTGTAGAGGTGAAGCGACGCGACAACGATCGATGCAATCACCTGCACCGTCAGCGAAACCATCAGGGTGGTCTGCACGCGTTTTGGCGCAGACCCCGAAGCAAAGAAGAGGCCGCCAATTCCGATCGCTTCGGTCCTGCTCCGATCGACGGCACGAAAGAACGCGAGTGCAAACACGATCATTCCAACCACGAACTCGAACAGAGAGAGTGCGACGTAAACGCCAGTGAGCGCCCCTTGAACAATTGAAGCAGCGAATCCAACCACCACAAAAGCAACGGTGCCGACAACTGTTGCCCGAAGGATTCCCGTTCCGGCAATGGGTTGTGCAGGGTCCGCCCCAATCGGAGCCTCGCCCTCGTTCTTTTCGTCAGTCACGTCAGGACCCGATCCGTTTCAGTTCTTCGTGCAGCAATGTTGCCAGCCGATCATGGGTGAACTCCACATCTGCTCTCTGTCGCCCAGCATCACCCAATTGCCTCGCGAGGGCAGTGTCCTCAAGCAGAAGTTCTAACGCTTTCGCCACAGAAGCGATATCGCGTGGCTGCTCTATAACAATCCCAGTCTGACCATCGATGACTGCTTCCGCAGAGCCACCACTCCGACCAGCAACCACGGGTACTCCGCAAGCTGCCGCTTCAAGAAACACGATGCCAAACCCTTCTTGTTCGAGCCCGGCCCACCGATTCCGACACAACATCGCAAAGGCATCAGCGGAACCAAGAAGAGGAATGAGGTCGGCGTCGTCGACACGACCCAAAAATCGCACCGGCGCGCCGCGACGCTTTGCTCGTCGTTCAAGTCGAGCACGGTCGCGACCCGACCCTGCGATTGCAACCTGCAATGTGGGCCATCGGTGAGCCAACTCGGCGCACGCATCGATCAACACGTCGAAACCTTTGCGAGGAACCAGTCGACTCATGCTAACGATGAGCGGTGCATGGGGATCGAAACCAAGTCGGTGTCGAATCTCACTGCGCTCGCTCTCGCTTGCGGGAACGAACCGGTTGGTGTCGACACCTGGCGGAACGATGATCGTCGGAAGGTCACTGCCTGCACATCGGCGCGCTTCAGCAGCGGGATACCCGCCGGCGGCAATGACGACCTCGGCCCCCCGCAGGACACGACGCAAAACCGAACCAGCAATCGGCAACCGTCCGGGAACGGTCACTTCTGCTCCATGAACCACGACCCCATAGGGCCGTTCGAGCCAAGGTCCAACCATGCCGAGAGGAACTGCGGGATCGAGCAGCACAAGATCAGCATCGATCTCTGCAGCCAAGCGGTCGATGCGTCGGGCCAGCGCGCGAGTGGGCAGCAACACCTTCGAAGAATCGCGTTCAATACGAATAGGTTGCTGCGCGTCGAAGGCTTTTGCTCCGCGATACGGCGTCGTGAGCACAGTTGTTGACTCAGGTGGAAGTCGACGCCACAACTCCCACAAGTAATTCTGAATACCGCCAACTTTCGGCGGGAAATCATTCGTGACCAGAAGGTGTTTCATGCTTGCGCCTGCAGTCGCTCGTCGAGTCGACGTAATGCCCACCGCGCGTGTTCCTGCAACATGTCGTCGTCAGCATCGCTCACAACGAATTTTTCGATCTCCGAGCGAACGCCTACCGAATGCGGATCAGCGGTATTGCCCAGAGCAAGAAGCGCGTTCCGACGCAAATACCGAGGATCTCGACGTGGGATGTACCAGCGCCCAAGTTCCGAGAGAAGTTCGCTGTCTTCAGCTTGCAACATCCACAACAAATCAACCCACGATGTCGGCGCTTCGATGGTTTCCTTCGCCTGCGGACTGCGTCTCGCTGGCGGACACACTTCCTGACATTCATCACATCCGTAGATGCGATCACCGAGTGCCTCACGAAACTCCATCGGGAACGTGCCTTCAGCCTGAACCAACCACGCAAGACAACGGCGAGCATCAACGACGCCAGGGGCGAGGATTGCTCCGGTCGGACATCCGTCGAGACACCGTCGACACGTTCCACATCCGTCGGGTACCGGTTCAGACTGAGCCAGTTCTGCATCGGTGACGATCGAGCCAAGCACGACCCAACTTCCGTAACCGGGCACCAGAAGGTTGGCGTTGTGTCCGAACCACCCCAACCCGGCGCGCTGCGCTGCAGCACGATCCACGAGCGCATTGTCATCGAGCACGACACGAGCGCGATGCCCTGCGTCTTCAAGAACGGTTGCAACCTGGTCAAGAGCGGCGCGCAATGCTGCGTAGTGATCGGTGATGGCGTAGCGAGCAACACGACCAGCAGGACCATCGAACGACGGTTCGCTCACTGGCCCTGCGGAATACGGAAACGCTCCGACAACAAGTGAGCGAGCGCCAGCAAGGATCCGAGCGGGATCAGTTGAACGCTCCGGATCGCGATAGGTGAACGCCATGCCTCCGTGGAGGCCCTCGGCTTTACGAGTTTCGAGGATCTCACGGGTGTCAGTAAAGGGTTCGACCGCCGCAACACCGAGGGCGACCAGTCCCGCACGCTGGGCCGCATCGTTGAGTTGGTCGATGAGGCCGGGCGCGTTCACCGCCCCATTGTCTCAGGTGAATCGATCAGCCCGTGCGGTGGCGGCGCTGCGGGGAACCAGGCCGCCCACGATGGCGAAGTTCGGGCACCAAACCAGACTCGGCCAGCATTTCGAGTGCCCGATACTCGTTGAGGTCGACCACGACGGCGTCGCCCGGCTCTCGGGAGCAGATGAACGACACGACACAGTCGTTGCAGGCATCGGTGTGCTGCATGACGCAGGTATCGCAATCGATGGTGAAGGAAGGGGAAGGTGTGTCCATGCCGAAAGACTGCCGAACGGGTGAGACAGTCCCCCGGTCTACGCTCTGCCCGTTCCAACGCACCGGGGGGTCGCACCATGGAAGTTCCCGTCGCCACACCGACAACACGTCAAAAAGTCATCGGTCGCCAGCACCGGACAGAGCCCGACGGCACCCGGGTGTTCTTGCGTCAATGCCCATTGTGCGAGTGCATGTGCGGCCTCGAAGTCCATCTCGATGACGACGACCATGTGAAGGTCATCCGTCCCGATCGAGACGATGTGTGGTCGAAGGGCTTCATCTGCCCAAAGGGCACAACGCTTGGTCGATTGCACGAGGACCCCGACCGCATTCGCGTCCCCATGATCCGCGAAGGCGAGACATGGCGAGAGGTCTCGTGGGACGAAGCCTTCGCAAAATGCGAAGAACTCCTCCATGGCGTTCTCAATGAACATGGCATCGAATCGATGACCGCGTTCATTGGCAACCCTGCAGGTCATTCATTCAGCCTCAGTCGGTATGGCGCACTCCTCATGGGTCAGGCCAACTTCCCGATGATTTATTCCGCGGGCACCGTCGATCAGTGGCCGAAGAACGTCTCGTCAGTCTTGATGTACGGAAACATGTGGAAGATCCCCACGGTCGACATCGCGCACACCGATTACTGGGTGATCATGGGCGGCAATCCGCAGGCCTCTGGCGGTTCGCTTCTCGCAAGCCCTGATCAGCTCGCACAGATCGACGGCATCAAAGCGCGCGGCGGCCAGGTCATCGTGATTGATCCGCGTCGAACAATCACCGCCGACCATGCCAGCGAATGGCTTCCGATTGTTCCCGGAACCGATGCAGCATTCCTTCTCGCAATGTGCAACGTCATCTTCGCCGAAGGCCTCTTCACTCTTGGCAATGTCGAGGGCCTCGTTGAAGGTGTCGAACAAGTACGCGAAGCATGTATCGATTTCACGCCTGAACGAGTTGCGGACTTCTGTCGGATTCCCGCCGAAACCATTCGTCGCATCGCCCGTGATCTCGCCAACGCCGAGCGCGGTGGCCTCTACGGCCGCATCGGCCTGTGCAACCAGGAGTTCGGCACACTTGCATCTTGGCTTGTTGACGTCGTCAACATCATCGCCGGACAGTTCGATAAGTCGGGCGGCATGCTGTTCGGTAAGCCCGCCGCGAAGCCCATTACGTGGGTGCCTGATACGAAGATCATGGGCGAGCCAGAGTTCGGGCGCTGGCGCAGTCGCGTCCGTGGCGCACCCGAAATCCTTGGCCAGGTTCCGTGCTCGTGTTTGGCCGAAGAAATCGCAACTCCGGGCAAAGGCCAAATCAAAGCCCTCATCAATATTGCGGCGAACCCGGCTCTTTCGGTTCCCGACTCTCAGAACCTTGAAGATGCCCTGCCGTTGCTCGATTGCTTGATCGCAATCGACTGCTACATGAACGAGACCACACGATTCGCACACGTACTGCTTCCCGGCCCGTCACCCCTTGAGTCCCCGCACTTCGACGAACTCATGTGGGCGTGGTCGATTGGTAGCGCGTCGAAGTGGAGCGACCAATTGTTCGATACGGGCGAGGACTACGTGCCCGAATGGGAAATTCTTGCCCGCCTCGGTTGGTTGTGTGCCGGCAACAACGACGCCGACTTCAATTTCGAAGCACTCGACGACGGCTGGTTCACCACTATGTGTCATATGTACGGGCGCGATCCCGAAACAACTCTTCCCCTGTACGACCATGGTGGCCCCGAGCGCATGATCGACCTGCAGTTGCGAATGGGTCCGTGGGGCGACCGTTACGGCGAAGACCCCGATGGCCTCAACCTGCAGAAGGTGAAAGACGCGGTGCACGGTGTCGATCTCGGTCCAATGGTTCCCAATCGCTTGAGCGAAGTCATCGGAACGCCTTCAGGAAAGATTGAGCTGGCACCCGAGTACATCCTCAGCGATCTTCCTCGATTGAAAAAGGCGCTCGACCGAGACCCCGATGCTTATGTGCTGGTGAGCCGGCGCAACATCAAGTCGAAGAACACCTGGATGCACAACATCAAGGTGTTGGTGAAGGCCGGCAATCGCTGCACGCTCATCGTGCATCCCGATGATGCGACCGAACTCGGTCTCACCGACGGAGCAAGTGCACGTGTCACAAGCGAGGCCGGTTCCATCGAAGTTCCTGTTGAAATCAGCGACGAAATGATGCGCGGCGTCGTCTCACTGCCCCATGGTTGGGGCCACGACAAAGCGGGCACGCGTCTCTCTGTTGCTCGTGAACATGCAGGCGTGAATTCAAACCTGCTTGCTCCCGGACACTTCGTTGATCAGCTTTCCGGCAA
>CAIKHC010000299.1 GCA_903827085.1 uncultured Candidatus Nemicrothrix sp.
GACTTAGCCAATTCATTCTGACGAGCGTCGTCGTCTGACACTTCAAGTTCGCGGTCGATGAGTGCAAGCGCTGCAGGCGAGGTCATGTCATCAGCATGAGCAATGAGTTCGCGCACCGATTCGGCCACCAGCACCTCGTCGGCAAATTGTCGCTGTGAGCTGAAACGATTCTCAATCAGCACCAGCGGACGGGTATCGGCCAACGCCTCAGCCGAAGTGCCCGGCGTATCGAGCACTCGAACCAGCGGCGATGCGCGCAGTGCGTTGTCGAACTCCTTTGCCGTCGGCAGTGCAGGAAGTTCCCAGTCTTGGCCTGAACGGGCAATTGCTCGGCCAAGATCATCAGTCAACGTTTCGAGATTCAGACACGCATGACCGTTGCGGTGGGCCCATACCGCCAGCGCTAGAGCGAGCAGGACGGTTTCGTCAGTGCAGTTGGCGCGACGAGCAAGCATCGAGGCTGTGACGATGTCGGCGTTTTCGAACAGCCCGGTGCCGGTTGCGGGGTCGAATCGCAATGAATTGAGGACGGCAAGTGTCTCGGTCATGACTGACCCCCCAGCAGCTTGCTCGCCGCCACAATCAATTCGCTCGACGGACGCCAGGCGAACACGCCGTTGCGTTGACCATCAATAACTGCGGTGTCGGGGCCGATCATTCCGCGTACGAACAGATAGTTCGTTTCGCCGATGTGGCGATCGATGTCGTAGCCGGCCAACCGAAGCTGCAACATGCGGTGAAGGGCAACGTTGTAGACAAGGATCTGTAGCGGATAGTCGCCGTGTTCCATGGCGTGCTTCATGGATTCGTAGCCATAGGCCGAGACCGGCGCAATGTCACCTGGCGTATGCAGTCGATTGGTCTTGTAATCGATAACGCCGTAGGTGCCATTTGATGCATCGCCGAGACGAATCACCGAGTCGATGCTGCCGGTCATGAGACCAGCCATCGCAGACATGCGATTGCCCGCGGCCAATGCCTTGAAATAGTCAGAGAACTGGTCATCGTCGAACGACGCGGCGAGTTCGAACAGAGCGCTCGGCGTGACAGGCGAGTTGCCATCGGCCAATGGGAAGTGGAACGCCAACTCGTTAAGGCGATTGGAACCGATCGTGCGGAGCGTGGCGTCGTCGGCCATGGCACCAAGTGGCGTATCGATGGCCAACATCAAGCCCTGGGCCAAAACCTCGGGATCGGCATCGAACGACGCAGCTCGGCCCGAGGTTTCGATGACGGCGCGCACCTCGGCCTCGACATCGGGAGCCGAGAGATCGATGACTTCAAACAGTTCGTGCACGAAGGTTCCAAAATCCGCACTCGCCTGCATGCCGAGAAGCGGACCTTCGAAGGTTTGAGGACCGCCGTCTTCGCCCAGTTCAGGCCCGCCGGGTGCTTCGTCGGTTCCGCCACGGGCAGAGCCTTCGTTGTTTGCGCGTGCACCCTTCGACAGCGAGGAATAGGACCAGCGATACCAACCGTCACGCTCAATGTCGTGCTCAGGGAACGGTTCGGCCGTCAGCACACCGCTCACTTCAGGCGTGGGAGCTTCCCATTCTCGGTTGTCTTCCCACTTCGTGAGTTCTTCGAACGAGACGTTCGGGCCAAGCCGCTTTACGAGTTCGGTGAGCTTCTCGCGAGCCGTGTCGTCATCGACCTTGGTTTCTTGTTCAAGATTCTCGGTAGAACCGAAGAGCACGCGAGCCAACGGGCCCTTATGAGAACTGTCCCGTGGAGCCTTGCCCCACCAGATGACTAGTTGATGTTGTGCGCGAGTGGCAGCCACATAGAGAAGGCGAAGTTCATCTCCCTCTGCCTCGATTTTGTCGCGCCTCTCTCGCTCGGTCTGATCAAGATCGTCATCGACCCAAGGGATACTGGGTGCGGCATCGACGTAACGAACCCCTTCGTCTTCATAGACCGAGACCGACGACGAGGTGATTCCCTTCGGGAATGGCAGAAGCACGATCGGATACTCAAGACCCTTTGACGAATGCATCGTGGTGATCTGGATGACATCACGATCAGTGTCGATGCGACGCTTCTGCGCCTCGGCCTCGGTATTCATTGTTTCTTTGAGTTCGTCGAGCGCGCGTAACACCGCACTTACCGGTGCTCGTCGACCACCAAGTTGACCATTGAGCAGTTCAATGACGTGTTCAAGATCGGTGAGTCGTCGCTCTGCCTCGAAGTCGGAAGAGATCTCTTTGATGACGTCATCATCGAGGCGAAGCACCTGATACCAGCCAACAAGACCACTGGCTTCAA
>CAIKHC010000300.1 GCA_903827085.1 uncultured Candidatus Nemicrothrix sp.
AAGCGCGCCGCTCGATTGCGGTTTGGCGGCTGCGCTGAGCTTTCGGATCGTTCTCTGGCAACTTCGCATCGGCGGTTTCAGGTGAACGAATCAATCCAGCGAGATACGCGGCTTCGGGCACCGTGATTTGATCGAGGTCCTTACCGAAGTAGGCGCGGGTTGCTGCTTCGATTCCATACGCGCCGCGGCCGAGATAAATCGTGTTGAGGTAGCGCGTGAGAATTTCCTGTTTCGGAAGTTCACGTTCAACCTTCACCGCAAGCGCCGCTTCTTTGATCTTTCGGGTGATCGTGCGTTCTTGGGTGAGGTAAACGTTCTTCACGTATTGCTGCGTGATGGTTGACCCACCCTGGGAAACGCCACCGGCTTGAAGGTTCGTCCATACGGCTCGCAGGATGCCGGCCGGGTCAACACCACCGTGCTCAAAGAAGGTTCGGTCTTCCGCAGCGAGTACCGCATCGACCACAACCTGAGGAATTTCGTTCCAGTCCACCGAAATTCGGTTCACGCCACCAGAGAGCTGGGCGATGGAATTATCCGCGACACAGCCAGAGGTCACTTCGGAAGAACACATGAACGTGGTCTGGAGAAGGAGCGGATCTTTCGTTGGCAGAGGAACCTGGGTAAAGAGGTAGCCAGCGCCAGAAATGAGCAAGATCCCGACCATGCCACCGGCGAAAAACGCTCGCCGCCAACGCCAAAAAATGCTTCGACGCGCGCCGTCAGGCCCGACCTTGCGGGCGGCACGCGTCGAACGACGTCCGGAAGCGGCTGAAC
This sequence comes from uncultured Candidatus Nemicrothrix sp., assembly GCA_903827085.1. Taxonomy (GTDB): domain Bacteria; phylum Actinomycetota; class Acidimicrobiia; order Acidimicrobiales; family Acidimicrobilacustridaceae; genus Acidimicrobilacustris; species Acidimicrobilacustris europaeus. The sequence goes on from CAIKHC010000300.1 coordinate 778, forward strand.
CGCGGGTGGAGGGGGACATGGTGGAAGGTGATCAGGCCGAACGGGCCGGATTCAATAAGAAGGTACGGGCCAAATGGTTCCAATGGCACGCGGGGCAGACTTCGACGACATAACAGGCGAAATCGCCCTCTTTTGAGCGCTTCGTGAAGGCCTTCAGTTCCTTGGCCGTGGTGATGCAACGACCAAAAGCCGGCAATCGGGGCCCAAAGACATAGGACACCAACACCAATGTGTGGTCCTGACAGATCGGGCAGTCCTCGCTGGTGGGCTGGCCCACTTCACGGGCGGCACGCACCAATTCAGGATGGGCATCACAGACTTCGTGCTGGGCCAACCGACCTTTTTTGTATTCCGAAATGAGGTGCTGACGCGCGAGTCGGTAATCGATCTCGCCGCCTTTGCCGCTCGGGGCACCGCGGAAGGGTCGTGAGGCGGAACCCATAAGGGCCGAGGCTAGCGACGGCCCGCGCCACTTGCGGTACAAGCGACGTCGCGCAGTCCACCGACCACACCGTTGCCTGCGGGAGACTGCCCCCGTGACTGACTACGGATCCTCTCGCCCTTCGGCCAACCCATCGACTTCCTTCCCCGGTCGGGCGGAACTCCCACTCGACACGGTCACCTGGGGTCCCGATCTTCCCGGCGACGATTCGCTGAAACTCCTCACCGCCCCAAAGGGCAAGAAAATCCTTCAACTTGGCGTCGGACTCGGACACAACGCCGTGAGCCTGGCCCTCGCCGGCGCTCATGTGATTGCCGTCGACCATGACATCGCCCGCATCGATGCCGCCCGGCAGCTCGCAGAGATCAACGAGGTCAAGGTCGAGCTTCACCACGGCGATCTCGCCGATCTGGCCTTTGTTCGCGCCGATCAAATCGATCTTGCGTTGTCGGTCTACGCACTCGCTCGGGCCGATGATCTCGATCGCGTGCTGCGACAAGTCAATCGAGTTCTTCGCACCGGCGGATCCTTCAGTGTGTCGCTCCCCCATCCGGCCTGGCTCATGCTCGACCACGATCCAATGAACTCGCCGCGCCTCGCTCGTCGTTACGGCGAGGACCTGCCGCAAGATCTCGACGGCGTCGAGGTCTACTCGCGTTCTGTCGGGGAATTGTTCACTTCGTTTATGCGAGCAAACTTCCGCGTCGATGCATTACTCGAACCCGAAGCTCGTTCTGGTCGCGCCATTGTGCCGAGCACGGTAATCATCCGCGGTCGCAAAGACGGCGTCTGACCAAACTCGAGTCGCTACTTCGACTGACGTTCCGCCCACCACGCGTCGAGGCGTTTCTTCGCTTCGGCTTCGCCCAACGGACCTTCTTCCAAACGAAGTTCCAAAAGGAAGTCGAGCGCGTCACCGACGTCGCGACCCGGCGTAAGCCCGAGGTAGTTCATTACGGCATTGCCGTCGAGATCCGGTCGCATCGACGCAAGTTCTTCGCGCGAAAGCAGATCCTCGATGCGCGCTTCGAGTTCATCCATGCGTTTCGCAAGTTCTTGCGCTTTGCGTTCGTTACGCGTGGTGCAATCGCAACGAGTGAGTTCAATCAATTCAGGCAGTAAATCGCCTGCGTCACGGACAAATCGGCGAACCGCTGAATCGGTCCAACCCATCTTGTAGGTATGGAAACGCAGATGGAGAAACACCAAACGGCTGACGGCTTCAACGTCTTCGCTTGAATACTTCAGCGCTTTCATGCGCTCTCGCGTCATGCGCGCGCCGACAACTTCGTGATGATGGAACGACACGCCCGCATCGCCAATTGCTCGCGTTCGCGGCTTACCAACATCGTGATACAGCGCCGATAAACGCACCAAACGATTCGTGCTCGTCTTGCCGATGACGGCAATCGTGTGCGTCAACACGTCTTTGTGTCGATGTATCGGATCTTGTTCCAGACGCATGCGAGAGAACTCGGGAAGGAACTGATCCATCAATCCGGTATCGGCAAGGAACCACAAACCTGGCGTTGGATCGTCAACAACCATCAACTTGTCGAACTCATCACGGATTCGTTCTGCCGAAACGATCGACAGTCGCTCGCACATCGACGTTGCCGCAACGCGCAATTCATCATCGGGAGTGAGTCCGTAGCCCGAAAGGAATCGAGCAGCGCGCAACATGCGCAGCGGATCGTCAGAGAACGACTCTTCCGGCGACAGCGGCGTCCGCAACCGGCCGGCGGCAAGGTCTTCAGCTCCACCAAAGGGATCAATGAGTACGGGGTCGGGTAACGACAACGCCATCGCGTTCACCGTGAAATCCCGACGAGACAGATCCGCCTCGATCACATCAGAGAACACGACCTCGGGTTTGCGAGATTCAGGGTCGTACGCCTCGGCCCGATGGGTGGTGATTTCGAACGTCCAGCCGTCTTTCTGACAGCCAATCGTCCCGAATCGCTCTCCCTGGCTCCACACGGAATCGGCCCAGCCCTTGACCAATCGCTTGGTTTCGGCCGGAAGGGCGTCGGTGGTCATGTCGATATCCCGACCATCGCTCATATCCCGGCCCAGAAGCAGGTCGCGGACAACCCCACCAACCAAATAGAGCTTGTATCCCGACGCGGCAAAGCGCTCAGCCAGCGGGCTCGTTCGTTCAAGAACGGGAAGAAGGCGTTCGGGGATCACCGGGCGGAGGCTACCGGGGCAATCCCCTGTGGTTGGCCCATCGGGTTGGACGACTGGCAGAGAGGGAGCAGCCAAGTCCCCGTGCAAAGGAGCAGAGCGGTCATGGGTCCTAGGCTTGTGACGAGGCCATGCGACGCACTGACACCATCACCGGACATTCCGACCGCATGCGGATCGGCCCTTGGAGGGGCGACCCCGCGCAGGCCCTGCTCAGTCCAACCCCGGGTGCTCCCCCCTCTCCCGAAGCCCTGCATCGTGCTGTCGTCTCGATCGCCGATGCCGGGTATCGCGCCGTGCTGACACCGGCGCTGACCTCTCCGGAACAGCCCGTGTTCCTCGAGTACGGATTCTCGGTGCACGAACGGCTGCACCTTCTCCGTCATGAATTGTTCAATCTCCCCAGCGCCACAGCTCCGCATTCCCACATTCGGCGCGGCCGGTCTCGCGACATTGAGGCGGTGCTCAATCTCGACGGTCTCGCCTTCGATAGCTTCTGGCGCTTCGACCTCAACGGGTTCCTCGACGCCCGGCAGGCGACACCGCGTTCTCGTTTCCGCGTTGCGTGCGTGAGCAACCGCGTCGTGGGCTACCACATCACCGGAGCTGCCCGACGTCTTGGGTACCTCCAACGCCTCGCCGTGCATCCGAATTTTCACGGTCACGGAATTGGCACCGCGCTTGTTGGCGATGCGCTCAGCTGGTGTCGTCGTCGAGGATGTGACTCCGTGCTCGTCAATACCCAGGAAATCAATGAACGAGCACACTCGTTGTATCGACACCTCGGATTCACCGATGAACCGACTGGGTTAGCCGTCTTGGACTTCACATTCGCGCAGAGTTACGGCTCGTGATGCGTCGCGTTTTTTCCGTACTTGGAGTTGCTGCACTGCTCTTCGTGATGTGCCCTCGCGGCGCGAGCGCACAAACCACGCCAGCACCTGGTCAACTCACCCTGCTGCGCCAAACGGCCTTTGTCGGACCGAATGGAACATTTACTGCAGAAGTTTCAACTGGCGATCTCCCTGCAACGACAAAGCTCGATCTCGTCATTTACAGCGCCATCACGACTCGAAGTCGATTGAATCGAACAATTGCGGGCGAACAGCTCGGCAGCCCACTGTTTTCAACAACAGCAACGGTTCTCAGTGCAAACCAGTCAGCAACAACACTTTCGCTTCCCATAAATGAGCAGTGGCCCGCGCGAGAAGGTGGCACCGTGCTGAGCGAAAGCGGGATCTATCCCGTGCGTATCGAAGCAACTGCACCAAATGGCTCTCGACTCGACAGCATCGTTACGCACCTGTTGCGCTTGCCTTCGGAAACCACTCCAACGACTCCGATTTCTCTTGCGACAACTGTTGTCATCGACGCACCGCTCGAAGTGACTCCGGATGGTTCACCGCGACTCTCTGACGCGCAGCTCGCTCGGGCTGGCGAACAATTCCGCATTTTGGGGGGCTCTCCCGCGACGCCACTCACACTCGCTGCGACACCCTTTGTTGTCCAAGCCCTCACTGATGCTGGCGATTCTTCCGTTCGACCCGAAACCCAGACTCGCCAGACCCTCAGTCGCCCCTTCGTTTCCATTGATTCCGGCTCCCTCATGGCCGGCGGTCGCGGATCAGTCATCGAAACCGAATACAGCGCCGGGGACAGCGTCCTCTCTACAGCCTTTGCCGCTGCCCCCGACCGTCGGACACAGGTGATCGACCCATCTGTCACTCCAGCAGCAATTGATCGGTTGGCCGCACTAGGCACCCGCTCGGTGGTTCTGCAGTCCTCGCAACTTCGATCCGCAGTCATCAACGATGAATCATCGGTTCTCACGAACCGATTCGTGATCGAAGGCGAGAACGGAACCTCCTTCGCGGCCATGGCGAATGACGACACGGCCTCTTCACGCTTCGTCCTTACAAAGGATCCAGTTCTTGGAGCCCACCATGCCCTCGCCGAGATCATGATGCTTCACCAAGAACAGCCCGGCGCGAACCGAGGCGCCGCGCTCACGATTCCGGCCGGTACTGACACAGCAGCGTTCAAGGAGTTTCTCGCCGGACTCTCGACAACAACTGGTGCAGCAAGTGGTTCCATCGGAAACGCCGTCATCCAACCTGTCACCCTCGACGACCTGTTCGCTCGCACTGCGGTCGCCACCGCTTCGCAGAAACCAATCGTTCGAGAGTGGACCAGCACCGAACCGACCGAACTCGGGCTGTATGGCATCCAACTCGAACAAGCTCAATGGAACCTGCTTGGGCTGCAGTCAATGCTTCCCGGTGGCCGCGAACTGATCACTCCCATCGAGCAAACGATTCTTGCTTCTGCTGAGGCGACTCTGGATTCCTCCGACCGCGCCGCCATCCTCGGCAACGCCGACTCGCAACTCCAGGCACTGACCTCATCAATCAGCCTCCCGACCTCCCAAAAGGTCACCCTGACCTCGAGCAGCGGGAAGATTCCATTGGTGATTACCAACGCATTGCCCGTTGAGGCATTGGTGAGGATCACCGTGAGTAGCCCCAAACTCGAGTTCCCCGAAGGCACCTCGTACGAAATCGTCCTTGCTCCATCCAGTACGACGCGAACCGATATCTCCGTCACCACCCGAGCCTCAGGCGCCTTCCCCCTCGATGTGGAAGTCGCCTCCTCGGGTGGGGCATTACTCGTCGCATCGAGCCGAATCGATGTCCGCTCAACGGCGATTTCTGGGTTCGGTCTCTTCGTCTCGGTGATTGCCGGACTCTTCTTACTGGTGTGGTGGGGCCGCCATTTCCGCCGCACGCGCCGAGCCCGCGCGTTGGTCGCCGCCGACGAACCATCACCGAGCCCGGGTGGATGACTAGCGTCATAGCGTCACCGATCCAACGGGAGCACCATGACCGGCGTACACATCGTCACCGATAGTTCGTGTGACTTAACCGAAATTGAAACGACAACCAACAGCATTGGGGTCGTGCCGCTGAGCATTCGCTTTGGCGACGAAGAGTTCATCGACCGCGAAGAGCTCAGCGCCGATGCCTTCTACGCGAAAATGGCAAGCACCGGATTGCTTCCGGAAACTGCAGCCCCTTCACCCGGTCGCTTCGAACAAGCCTTTCGCGGTGCTGCAGCTGTCGGTGCAAGCGCCGTTGTGTGTATCAATCTTTCCGGTGAACTCTCCGCAACTGTGCAGTCGGCGCGCAATGCCGCCACCGCTGTCGCCGGGGACATCGATGTTCGCGTCATCGACAGTCGCTCGCTTACCGGTGGTCTCGGAACAATGGTGCTCGAAGCGGCTGCGGCCGCCCGCAACGGTGCCGATGTTGACGCCGTTGTCGCCCTTGTCGAGTCCATGATTCCGCGCACCGAGATCTACGGCGGGCTCGACACCCTTGAGAATTTAAAAAAGGGTGGCCGCATCGGCAGCGCGAAGGCACTTCTCGGATCAATGTTGTCTGTGAAACCAATCATTCGCATCACCGATGGCGCAGTGGAAGAAGCGGGCAAGCAACGCACTCGTAAGCGCGCGCTCGAGTGGATGCGAGATCAACTCTTCGCCGAAGGGACCGTCGAAAAGCTTTCGATTCTCCACGGTCAGGCTCCCGACATCGACATTTTCCTCGACATGATCTCCGAGCGTTACCCCCGTGAGCAGATTCGTTTGGGCACTATCGGCGCCGTCATTGGAACTCATGGCGGTCCCGGCGTAATCGGCATGTGCTACCTGCGTCCGTGATTCAACG
>CAIKHC010000301.1 GCA_903827085.1 uncultured Candidatus Nemicrothrix sp.
GCGGGTGCTACTTGCGGCCACGTCGGGTTGGCCTCGGAGCGCCGATGAAATTGCTCGTGCGCTCGAACACGGAACCTGTCATGTGGCGTTACGGGGCGATGCAGACCCCGTCGTCGTTGGAATCGGTTGTCACTCAATTACACGAGCTGGTTGGACTGGTCCGCTGATTGTGGATGAGTCGGCACGCCGTCGCGGTGTTGGTAAAGCATTGCTTGGGCAAATTTGCCGCGACTTGATGATCGCTGAATTCGATCGAGTCATCGTTGCCGATCTTCCCGACGAAGCGGCTCGCTCGTTTATTGAATCGACTGGCGCAGTTGCCTCAACGCGCTACCAGCGAATGTCGAAGCAGCTCTAGAAAGTTGCGATTAGCCAGCGCGCTGGAGTTCGCGAAGTTCGCGATATCCGATGAGCACAGCACCTGAACGCTCAAGCAACGTGCGAAGTCGCGAGTCGTGACAGACGAGGTGCAGGTCGTCGACTCGTGAGGCCCAATCGGCACCGATGGCACGTAGTTCGGGTGTATCGGTAGCGGGATGGACATACATCTCGGTGACCCCAGGACGTAGTTCAAAGACCGCCTTCTCGATGACCCGGCGACTCCCACCGCCACCGACGTACAGGAAGTGGTCAGGGGAGATGATCCCTTCTTCGGCGGCGAGGCGACGGAAGGGGAAGCCGATGCTTCGTTCTGTTGAAGCACCTGAAAGTCGAAGTGGCAACGCGAACTCAACAGCGAGGTCAAGGTAGACGTCGAAAAATTCGGGACGAAGCTGGAGAGCGCCCATATGTGAGTCGAGGTGGCTGACGTCGAACCCCCAAAGGATGGCCCGTTCAATTTGTGCGCGACATTCGCGGCGAACCTCGTCGAGGTCGGCATGGTCCCAGAGGTCGGCAACGGTTCGGGGGAATCCGCCGTCGCCATCGAGCAACGATGGCGCGTGGGTGATTGGTCCCCATCGGTAACGTTCGAATTCAGCATTGAGCGTGAGGTGCACGCCGATGTCTTCGCCACGGAAGTCCGATGCTGCTTCGCGAGCCCATGCGCAAGGCACCATCAGCGTTGCGCTGGTGCAGACACCTTGCCGGAGCGACTCGTAGGTGCCGGTATTCGCGGCATGACAAAGTCCGAGGTCGTCACTGTTGATGATGACCAATTTGGCATCGGCGGCATAGCCCAAACGTTCGGCGAGGGTGGTCACCGCTTCACGGTATCGCCCGAGACGGCATTGGTCCTCATGAGGCAGGTTTGTCCGGTCCTCCGCAGGTGGCCCAAAGCCCGACCGGGGTGGCCTTGGCCGCAGTCATGGCTGCTCGTAGCTCATCGGCATGGGCGGTGTTTGGAGCGATGGAAAGGATGTCGGCGTAGCCGCCGGCGACGAGGTCGAGATTGACGAAGAGCCCATCGGAGGCCCGCCAGACATAGGCCAGGAGGCGGTTGTACGCATCGTGTTTTTCGATGTCGTGTTCGAGTCGGACGATGGTTCCAGGTGGCAGTAGCTCGTCGGTGCGTTTGCTGGCCTCGCGGCCAAAGCATTGCACCGGTTTTCGTGGGTCTTTGGTTTCTGGGGTATCGATACCGAGTAGTCGGATGCGTTGACGCTTGTACCCGATGCGTACGTCGATTGTGTCTCCATCGACGGTTTCAATGACAGTGGGCTCGGCTGCATACGGCGTCGAACTGTTTCGGGCGACGGTGTTGAGGAGGAGAACAAAGAGCGACAGCGACCCGATAAACAACACCGCACCTAACAGCCCGATGAGGGCAATGACGCGAGCTGATTGGCGTCGACGGGCATTGTGTCGTTCGATCTTCGATTGAGCTCGTTGTGCACGGTGGACTGTTCGTGTCGTTGTTGCCATGTTTGCCTCGGAGGTGAGGTTGTTTTGGCAGCACACGCAGCGATGTCGTGACCATAGAAGGTGGATGCGTGACGCGGAAGAGCCCCGGCGTCATGCCGAGGCTCTTCGTGAGGAATTGATTCGTATGACTTAGGGCCGAAGGTTCGGCCTGTGGGTCAGATTCGTTCGATAAGTGTGCCGGTGCCAAGACCGCCACCACAGCACATCGTGACGATTGCACGCTTGCCGCCAGTGCGCTGCAA
>CAIKHC010000302.1 GCA_903827085.1 uncultured Candidatus Nemicrothrix sp.
CGACCGACCACAGTGGGTCGGTCGAGATCACGTTCATAACAGTCCGATCCGGACGAAGACGATTCAGACGAGTTCGATACGAGCCATCGACGCATTGTCGCCTTGGCGCGGTCCGAGCTTGAGGATGCGGATGTAACCACCCGGGCGTCCTTCATAACGCGGTGCGATGTCGGAGAACAGCTTGGAGGCCATTTCCTTATCGCCCATGAATGACACGACCTGACGGTGGCGATGAACGCCACCCTTCTTGGCCTTCGTGATGAGCTTTTCTGCGATCGGACGAAGTGCCTTTGCCTTCGCCTCGGTGGTGACAATCCCCTCGGCAGCAAACAACGATGCTGCGAGATTGGCCATCATGAGACGTTGGTGAGAGGCGCTGCCGCCGAATCGCTTCGACTTGCGTGGAGTTCCTGGCATGGTGGATCAGTCCCGGTTCTTGAGCGACAAACCGCGCTCGTCAAGTTTCAGAATGACCTCATCAAGCGACTTCTGACCGAAGTTGGTCACCGCAAGAAGATCGTCCTCGGACTTGAGGAGAAGTTCACCAACGGTGTTGACCTGGGCCCGCTTGAGGCAGTTACGGGGACGCTCAGAAAGATCGAGGTCCTCGATGAGGAGGTCGAGATCGGGTGAGCCGGCATGCGTAATGCTGACCTCGCCGAGTTCAAGACCCTGCGGCTCGTCGCTCATCTCGGCCACAAGGCCGACAAGCGACTGAAGCGTTGCACCAGCTGATGCAAGAGCTTCACGAGCGGTGAGTGATCCGTCGGTCTCGATGTCGAGAACCAGACGGTCGAACTCGGTTGACTGCTCGACGCGAGTCGGCTCGACCGAGAAGGTCACACGACGCACTGGCGAGAAGATCGAATCAACCGGAATCACACCAATGGTGTTGGTTGACTTGTTTCGTTCCGCCGACACATAGCCGCGACCCTTTTCGACGGTCACGTCGAGAGCGAGTCGACCCGACTCGTTGATCGTCGCGATGCGAAGTTCAGGGTTGAGAATCTCAACATCGGAGGTCGTGACGATGTCACCTGCGGTGACCTCGGCCGGACCCTTGACGTCGATACGAAGGGTCACAGCTTCGTCACTGTGAACCCGAAGGACGAGGTCCTTGAGGTTCAAAATGACGTCGGTGACGTCTTCGGTAACACCCTTGATGGTGTCGAATTCATGGAGAGCCTCGTCGAACCGCACCTGAGTGACGGCTGCGCCGGGGATTGATGAGAGAAGGGTGCGGCGCAGTGAGTTGCCGAGCGTGTGGCCGAAGCCAGGCTCCAGCGGTCCCACCGCGAACAACTGACGATCGCCATCGGCGTCGCCAAGCGCTTCAACCTTCGGTCGCTGCATAACCAGCATTTGTTCCTACCTCGGTTCCGTACGTTCGATTTCGTGAACTTGCACAAGACATGACCGACGGCGTCGGCCAGGCCTCTGGCACTTACTTGGAATAGAGCTCGACGATGAGCTGCTCGCGCACCGGCACGTCGATCTGATCGCGATGGGGAGCCGCGAGGACAGTGACACTGAAGCCACCATCGCCAGCCTCGAGCCACGCCGGAGGCGTGCGATCGAGAACTTCACGGTTCCATTGGATAACGACCAGTTCGCGTGTCTTGTCGCGAAGGGTGATGATGTCGCCCTTGCGAACGCGATAGCTCGGGATGTCTACGCGCTTACCGTTGACATTGATGTGTCCGTGGCCAACAAACTGACGAGCCTGCGGACGAGTCGCTGCCCAACCGGAGCGGTACACGACGTTGTCGAGACGCAACTCGAGGAACCGGAGCATGTTCTCGCCGGTCACACCCTCGCGACGGTTCGCTTCCTCGTAGAGGTTGCGGAACTGCTTCTCGGAAAGGCCGTAGGTGAAACGCGCCTTCTGCTTTTCCTGCATCTGGAGCAGGTACTCGCTGGGGTTGCCACGACGACGCGTACGTCCGTGCTCACCTGGCGGGTATGGGCGCTTCTCGAGGGCAACAGTTTCGCCCTTGGTGCCAAAGATGTTGGTGCCGAGGCGACGCGAAACGCGTGCCTTGGGTCCGGTATAACGAGCCATGTTCAGACCCTCCGACGCTTGGGCTGACGGCAACCGTTGTGCGGAACAGGAGTGACATCCTTGATTCCGGTGACTTCGATGCCTGCGCTCTGGAGGCTACGGATTGCGGTTTCGCGACCCGAGCCTGGACCCTTGACGAGCACGTCGACCTTGCGGACGCCGTGTTCCATCGCGCGCTTTGCACACTGCTCAGCGGCCATCTGCGCCGCGAACGGCGTCGACTTACGCGAACCCTTGAAGCCGACATTTCCGGCTGAGGCCCACGACAGGATGTTGCCGTCCTGGTCGGAGATGCTGACGATGGTGTTGTTGAACGAGCTCTTGATGTGAGCCACGCCATGAGTGACGTGCTTGCGTTCTTTCTTGCGGGGCCGACGGCCACCACTTGCTGGCTTTGCCATCAGCGCGCCACCTTCTTCTTGCCGGCAACGGTCTTCTTGGGACCCTTGCGAGTACGTGCGTTGGTGTGAGTGCGCTGACCGCGAACGGGAAGACCGCGGCGGTGACGCAGACCCTGGTAACAACCGATTTCCATCTTGCGGCGGATGTCTTGATCGACATCGCGACGCAGATCGCCTTCAACCTTCAGGCTTGCATCGATGTAGCCACGAATCTTGTTGACCTCTTCATCGGTGAGGTCGCGAACTCGAGTGCTGGGATTGATCTCGGTGGCTTCACAGATCTGCTTCGCGATCGTGTTACCGATTCCGTAGATGTAGGTAAGGCTGATTTCCAGGCGCTTTTCACGCGGGATATCAACACCGGAGATACGTGCCATGGATCAGCCCTGCCGTTGCTTGTGACGAGGGTTTTCACAAATGACCTGCACGCGACCATGGCGGCGGATCACTTTGCACTTCTCACAGATCTTCTTGACGCTTGGGCGTACTTTCACTGCGTTTGTTCCTTTCGCCCGGACTCTGCCGGGAACATCGGAGCGAAGTTGTCGGCCGAAGCCAAACCCCTCCGATGGGCCTGATCCTTGTGATCAGACACTCGCTTGTGTTCGGTTGTAGGTATTACTTGTACCGATAGGTGATCCGACCACGAGTCAGGTCGTACGGTGTCAGCTCAACTTGGACGCGATCACCGGGGAGAATACGGATGTAATGCATCCGCATCTTTCCGGAGATGTGGGCCAACACTTTGTGGCCGTTTTCGAGTTCGACGCGGAACATTGCGTTCGGCAGCGGCTCGGTGACCGTTCCTTCCAGAACGATCGCGTCTTC
>CAIKHC010000303.1 GCA_903827085.1 uncultured Candidatus Nemicrothrix sp.
GTCGGTGGACGACCGGGCTTCCTTATCGACGGGCGGTTCTGTTTCCGTCGTGTCCTGACAATTCGCCTCAACCTTTCCGGAGAGTCACACTCCATGACAACGACGACCGAAGAAGAAGAGCTGCTCGGTGTTGTACTCACACCCCGACAGATCTGGGAACTTCTTGATCTTCTCAACGATGCGCCCGGCGATGCCGATGAAGACGTGCTCGACGCAGTCGCAAACAAGCTGCGTTCACCTCGCGTTTTCACCCGAGTAAGCGCCGCTCGCTATCAGGGCCGCCTTCTTGCCCTTACCCCCGACGAGCACCGTGCGCTCGTCGACCTTGTCGAGAACGACAACACACCATCTGACGAGGTCATCAGTGTGGTCGGCGCTCGCCTTGTCGGCCTTGTCCCCGACCGCACCCGCACTGGCAAGATCCGCGACTGATCCGTTCGTTCATCGAACGAACAATCACTACTCCGGGGGGGAACAATGGCTACTGCGCCGCTTGACGATCACCGCCAGCGCAATTTCGACCTCGTCTTACGGGCGTTTGCCGCAGTCGGTGCTGGCGATGCCGATGCACAGGTCGCCAATTACACCGAGGACATCGTCCTCGAGTTCCCGTTTACCGATCCGCCTACCGTCGTTCCTGGGCGCAGCGCTGTGCACGAACGTCTCACAAAAGCGTTCAAGGTGTTTCAGTTCGATCTGACGATCAGCGACGTGCACGCATGTCTCGACCCCGACGAGCTCATTGTTGAGTTCACCGGCTCGGGTTCGTACGTACCGAATGGCGCGCCATACGAGAACCGCTACATCGCGGTGTTCAACTTTCGCGACGGAAAGATCTGTCGTCAACGCGAGTACTTCGACCCCACTCAAGCGGCGAAGTCTGCAAACGCGTAGACGCTCGCGCGCCTACTTCTCAGCAGGTTCCCAGTACGGCGGACGAAACGGGTACTGCACCGCGTTCCCGACTGACTTCGCACGGAACATCTTCTTGATCATCGAAACGTTCTCGTGGAACATGATCGGCATGATGCGGAAAGTTCCGACAGGAATCGTGAGTCCATACAGAGGATTGACTTCCTCGACTTCGGCATAAGTACCGAAGATTCGATCCCACAGAATGAAAACACCGGAAAAATTCTTATCGATGTAGAGCTTCTGGCGCGCGTGGTGAGCCTGATGGTGTTCGGGCGTGTTGAACACATATTCGATTGGTCGTGGAAAGCGACCACGCCAGCTGACGTGAAGTGGCAACTGGTAAAGCATCACGAAGCCGTAAATGCCAAAGAGGGCAATTGGCGAAAATCCGAGCAATGCCCAAAGCGACACAAGAACGAGATCCCAGGCCTCATCGAGAAATGAGATCCGCACGGCTGTGGTCGGGTTGTAGTGCTCGCTTGAGTGATGGACCGAATGGTTCGCCCAAAACAGTTCCATCCTGTGGCCCAATCGATGGGCCCAGTAGTAACTGAAGTCCACGACGATAAAGAGGAGGATCGCAATGATCACGGTCGATGCGCCTCCAAAGATGTCCTTGAGGCGCTCGTTGACCTGGAAGATGGCGTGACTATGCACCCATTGCGCAAACGCGTAGAGCAGAGGAATCACGATCAACGCTGATCCGATGCCGTAAATCAGGGCAATACAAAACGATGAGGCACCGTCAACAAATGTTGTGCTGTCCAACTTCTCACCGGTCTGCGAACGAGACCGGCGCCAGCGAAGGAATTCGACACCGAGAAGGAGAACAACACCGACTGCGAAAATGACAGCCTGCAATTTGTGGGTTCGGAGTTTTGATACCACCCAAAAGGCGCCGATGATGAGCGCAATGGCGAGCGGAAGCCACGAATACCTCTCGAAAATTTTCGCCTCGGTCTTTGTTGGATGGGGATTGATCGGTGTCGTCATTCCAAAATTCCTATCTCGGGTGATCAGTTGAAAATTCAAATCCGCAGCAAGAATTCCGCTGCTCTTAGATGGCAAGTGTGTTCTTGAACAATCGCAGATCGGTGATGAACGATTCCGGTCGTTCGAATGCTGCGAAATGTCCGCCGCGTTCTTGTTCGGTCCAGTGAACGATGTTGTATTTCTTCTCGGCCCACGCGCGAGGCGTTTGCAACAGCTCCAACGGGTACTGCGCGTGCCCGGTCGGGACCTCAACGCGGCCCGACCAGCCTTGTGCTGCACCATTATTCGCGCGCTGCGATTCGGCATAGAGGCGTGCTGCGGAGCCAACCGTGTTGGTGACCCAGTAGATCATGATGTTGTCGAGCACTCGATCCCATGAATAGGTGTCGGCGATGCTGTTGTTGTCGAGATCACTCCACCCGTTGAACTTCTCGAGGATCCACGCCGCCAAACCGGTGGGTGAATCAGTAAGGCCATACGCAAGCGTTTGCGGCTTCGTGCTTTGGATTGCCATGTAGCCCGTGCCATCGGCAATACGAGCGCCAGATGCGGCAAAGCGTTCGTTATCGGTATCGGTCACACCGGCCATCGGGTCGGCATCATCAGCACCTGGGAAAGCGAAAATCATGTTGAGGTGAATACCAAGCAGTCGATCGCCATAGGCCTCGCCAAGACGACGAGTCACGATGGCTCCCCAATCCCCGCCTTGGGCGATGTAGCGGTCGTAACCGAGTTGTTCCATCAGTTCCGCAATTGCATCGGCAACACGATTCACATGAAATTCCGGTTGCACCGTTGGTCCGGAGAATCCGTAACCGGGCATTGAAGGAACAACCACATGGAACGCGTCGGAAGCAGTGCCGCCATAGGACTCTGGATCAGTGAGCGGACCGATGACATCGAGGAACTCAACA
>CAIKHC010000304.1 GCA_903827085.1 uncultured Candidatus Nemicrothrix sp.
CCGACGAGTTCAGCAGTCGTGTCTGTCGGTTCGCCATCGGCCCATGCCTCGGCAATGCATCGGGGAAAAGGGTCATCAGGAAGCCATTCCACGATTCGAAGTCGTTCGATTCCAACCCCAACAACCGCCCAACGACCATCTGGCAACTCTTCGGACTGAATGATGCGGATGAGCGAGCCCGCGTCGCAGCGGTGGTCTCCCCCTCCCACTTCGCTACCTCGATCGATAAGCACCGATCCGAAGAGACGGTCTTCCGTGAGGCAGGTCATCACTAACGCCCGATAACGGGGCTCGAAAACCTGGAGCGGTAACGCCACACCTGGCAAGGCAACGGTACCGAGGGGAAACATTGGTAACTCTCGCTTCCAACCCACAACGTTGGGAGTCATTTCACTGGAAGCGGTTCGAGCAACGCGATCTTGGGACCTTTGGGATAGGCCATGAGACGATCAGTAAATCCGTCTGCGACTCCGGTGGTCCGAGGGTCGGTGCCGTTGTGCATGAACGCAAAGGTCAACGTGGAGCCCTGTGGAGTGTCAGCAAATCCGGCAAGAGCATTCACGCTGTTCAAGGTACCGGTCTTCGCTCGCACCCTTCCGGTCGAGGGAGTCGCGAGCATCCGTTTGCGCAAGGTTCCGCTCTTTCCGCCAAGCGGAAGGGCGTCGGAAAATTCAGACCTTTGAGAAACCGCTGCCACGAGAGCGAGACTCAACTCGCACGACATGCGGTTACCAGTATCGAGTCCAGATCCGTCGAGCATGACGAGGTCGGTGATGTCGAACCCCTGGTTTTCGAGCGACTCTTTGGTGGCTTCGATACCGGCTGCAGTCGTTCCCTGACCTTTGGATTGAAGCCCAATTTCCTTTAGTACGAGCTCGGCTGTGGTGTTGTCAGAATTCTTGAGCATCTCGGTAAGCACCTGTGACATCGGAACTGAATCAAACGACGCAACTTCTTCCCCATCAGCTGGTGCTCTGCCCGTCGTTGCGACACCCTCGACTGCTATTCCCCGTGAGTTAAGAACGGTGCGAAGAGTTTGGACGAACAAAAGGGGTGAGTCTCCAGCTTTGCGGTTGCTCGTCGCGTCGTTCGGTGTGTCTGCGTACCCGGTGTTTCCATCATTGACGAGAAGCGCCGAGAGAGGTGCGACTGTTCCGCCAACTTGATAGCGGGC
Source organism: uncultured Candidatus Nemicrothrix sp. (assembly GCA_903827085.1). GTDB lineage: Bacteria > Actinomycetota > Acidimicrobiia > Acidimicrobiales > Acidimicrobilacustridaceae > Acidimicrobilacustris > Acidimicrobilacustris europaeus. The sequence goes on from CAIKHC010000304.1 coordinate 1,175, forward strand.
TGGCCATGTTGGAACCCATCGAACGGCGTCGTATCGCGAGTCGTCACCAACGAGGTCGCCACGTATGGATCGGATACCAGTCGCGTTCAGCGAATCGGCAATTGTTGTGAAGTCCTCATAAAACTGGTTTGGGTCATCGAACACTGTCTTGTAGCCAGATGTGGCCAATAGCGGATCGCCGCCACCAACGACGAAAAGATCCCCATCAATCACGCCATTCTTCGGCGGATCGCTAGCCACGAATCGAGTGGTGAATTTCGCATCTACCCCGAGGATGTCAAGAGCAGCCATTGCCGTCGCCAGCTTCATCGTTGAGGCAGGAACGAATGCTTCAGAAGATTTGCGCTCGTAAACAGTTCTTCCGTCCACTTCAACGATCACGCAGGTCGAACCTACGACCTTGCTGAGGAATTGATCGATCGAAGCCGATAGTGCGGGATCGGCTGTCGGCGCCTGAAGTGCGGCCGGGAACCTTCGAGCCGAGAGCACTGGTGTTGTTGGTGTCACCGAGGTCTGGGTGTCCGCACCAGTTTCGGAGTCAGCCGCGCCGACAGATGGCGAAGCGAGGACAACGAGGAGGGACAGGCCCACGATCGCGGCAGCAAGGATCTTGCGAACAAACATCAGCGCTCAGGCGAAGACTCAGTCGAGAACGAATCCAGCCATCGAACGCGTTCGTTCAGAAAATGAAGTGCCCGAATTGCTCGTTCTGCTGAAGGAAAGCAATAGCGCCCGGCATCACGGACGGCAGAAACAGCGGCATTCGATGGATCAGCGACAGACAGTTCCGAAGCGATGAGGACGGGCTTATTCGTTGCGACCGAAGCGGCCAGGGCAACCTCGACGTAACGGGCATCCTGTCGATCGTGGAAAGCAACAATCCGTTCAAGCCCATGATCGGGATAGAACGGACCCTCTCTTTCGAGACGACCTTGATTCGATTGAATGCCCATACCGAGCACGAGCGTTGCGTCGATTTCTGGATGACCCACGACGGCTTCGAGCACTGCTGGGACGGTGTCTTTCGTTTCACCCCCAGCGAGATCTATTGGGTTATTTCGGCTCCACCGAGGGGGCAGCAAACCATCGAGAGTGGATCTCAGATCCTCGGGGAGATCGAGAAGTTCGAGGTTCGTCGTTGCAGTGGCATCGGCGGCAAGCACACCCCATCCTCCCACGGTGGTCACGACTGCTACCCGCGGTCCCGACGGAACC
>CAIKHC010000305.1 GCA_903827085.1 uncultured Candidatus Nemicrothrix sp.
TCTGTTTACGGTGCTTCTTGCTGGCGACAGCGCGCTTGACTCTTGCCATCGGTGTCTCCTATTCAGTGAGAGATTCAGTAAGTAATTGGAAGAAACGGTTTCAGATACCGAGCTGGCGTCGCACGCGGGCGGCGTCACCAGGGGCGAGCACAAAGTCACCCTCAAGGTGACGCTTCTGCTTCGGTGTCTTCTTTTCAAGGATGTGATTCAGACCTGCCTTGCGGCGGGTGATCTTTCCAGAGCCAGTGATCTTGAAACGCTTCTTGGCACCGCTGTGGGTCTTCATTTTCGGCATAACTGCCTCCTGCTGTGATCCGCTAAGGGCGGGTGGGTATCAGGCCTCGTCGACGGCGATTGGTTCGGTCGCCTCGATGGGGGTTGCTGCGGGTTCGGATGCGACTGGTTCGGCCGGGACCGATTCGGTTGCAACTGGTTCGATGGGAGTGGGAGTCGCCGGGGTTGCCGAGTCGTCGGTGTGGCGTCGCTTTTCGGCGGCGGCCTGTGCCTTCTTGTCGGGTCCGAGGACCATGGTCATGTTGCGGCCGTCGAGTCGTGGGTAAATCTCTACCTTGGCGACTTCGGTGACCGCTTCAGCGACCTGGTCAAGAATCTTGCGACCGAGTTCCGGATGCTGCATCTCGCGGCCTCGGAACATGATCGTGACTTTGACCTTGTGCCCTTCGTTCAGGAATTGCTCCACCTTCTTGGTCTTGGTCTCGAAGTCACCCATGCCGATCTTCGGCCGGTACTTCATTTCCTTGACCACGACGTTGGTGCTCTTCTTGCGTGACTCTTTCGCCTTCTGTGCGGCCTCGTACTTGTACTTGCCGTAATCCATGATTCGGCAGACAGGTGGGTTGGCCTTATCGGCCACCTCAACGAGATCGAGTTCAAGCTCTAGAGCCATCCGAAGTGCTTCGGGTAGCGGCGTAATTCCGATCTGGGCGCCATCGGGTCCGACGAGCCGCACTTCGCGTGCGCGAATGCGATCGTTGATCCGGGGCTCGGTATTGGCGGCCGTAGCTATGGCCGGTCACTCCTCATTCGTGCCAGGTCCTCCCTGCGCATGGTGATTGGGACGTGACGCCTTGTGTTGTTCGCAATCAGGACAGGCCTGAAAATGAAAAACGGCAGGCGCCGGACGAAAGCCGACACCCACCGAAACTCCGATATGCGTCGGAGTGACCTGTCAGAACCAGCGTGCGAGCGCACAAAGGAGGCTGCCAGAAAGGAGAATGTTGCGACCCGGGCGCACGATTCGGAACGATGATGCTGCTCTGATGTGGCCGGGTGGGAGCCGAGGCCCCGCTTCCGTTCAGTTGTGAGGCGCCTACGATACCGGGTCCAACCCACCCCAGCGCAAGACGAGCCAAATCCGGCTCTGGCACGAGGGTCCGAATGGCACGAAAGAGAGCCCCCAAATGAGCCTATGGACACCAGATGGCGAGGTTCCCGTCGACCGTTCCGGAGCCGAAGAACGCCCGGCCACCAGCGCATCCGAAATGCTCGGAGGCCCCAATCTTGACGACCTTTCCCCAGAGGAACGGGCCCAAGCCGAAGAAATGATCGCCCGCATGGCTGAGGTGCAGCGCCAGTTGCTCTCGCATCCCGCTTCGGTCTTCGTGGCCAATCACCTCATGGGCCTCTATGAACTCGCCGCTGTGCACCTCGACCAGCCCGAACCCA
>CAIKHC010000306.1 GCA_903827085.1 uncultured Candidatus Nemicrothrix sp.
CAGCGGTGCCGTCAACCGTTCACTGCGACCATCTCATCCAGGCCAAGAGCAACGCGCGAATCGACCTCGCAACAGCCAACGATGTCAACGCCGAGGTGTACGACTTCCTCGAGTCCGTATCGGCCAAGTACGGCATCGGTTTCTGGAAGCCGGGATCAGGCATCATCCATCAGGTCGTGCTCGAGCAATACGCATTCCCGGGCGGAATGATGATCGGCACCGACAGCCACACACCCAACGCAGGTGGGCTTGGCATGATCGCCATTGGTGTCGGTGGCGCCGACGCCGTCGACGTCATGACCGGCTACCCCTTCAACGTTCGTTGGCCAAAGCTCATCGGCGTGAAGCTCACCGGCACGCTTGCCGGATGGTCGGCCCCGAAGGACATCATCCTCGAGGTTGCGCGCATCCTCACCGTGAAGGGTGGCACCGGCGCCATCGTCGAATACTTCGGTCCTGGTGCCGAATCCATCTCGTGCACCGGCAAGGCCACCATTTGCAACATGGGTGCGGAAATCGGCGCAACCACGTCGCTGTTCGCCTACGACCCGGCGATGTCGCGCTACCTCTCGTCAACGGGCCGCGCCGATGTGGCCGCTGCAGCCGACGCCGTTGCCGCCGACCTTCGTGCCGACGATGAGGTCCTCGCCGACCCCGCTTCGTACTTCGACGAGGTCATCGAGATCGACCTTTCCTCACTCAAGCCACTTATCAACGGCCCGCACACACCCGATCGTGCCCGCAAGGTCAGCGAACTCGGCGCTGAAGCCAAGGCTGAAGGTTGGCCGATGGAGATTTCTTCAGCTCTCATTGGTTCGTGCACGAACTCTTCGTATGAAGACATCAGTCGCGCTGCTGCCATTGCTCGGTTCGCACACCAGAACGGACTCAGCACCAAGACTCCACTCCTCGTGACCCCCGGTTCGGAACAGGTGCGCGCCACTATCGAACGAGACGGCCTTCTTGCCGACCTCGAGCAGATCGGTGCAACCGTTCTTGCGAACGCATGCGGTCCGTGCATCGGTCAGTGGTCGCGTAGCGATGTTGAAGAAGGAACCGAAAACATCATCATCACGTCCTACAACCGCAACTTCCCGAAGCGTAACGATGGCCTTGCTTCCACGCTTGCCTTCGTAACGTCACCGGAAACAGTTGTGGCTATGGCTCTTTCTGGTCGCGTGGACTTCGACCCCACCACCGACTCGCTTACCAACGCAGCCGGCGAACAGGTCACCATTCCGGTTCCTGTCGGTGTCGAGCTTCCGCCAAAGGGCTTTACCGCTGGCGAAAACACCTTCATTGCTCCCCCCGCCGATTCCTCGAGGGTTGTCGTCAAGGTGTCGCCCACCTCCGACCGTTTGCAACTTCTTGAACCGTTCGACGCGTGGGACGGCAACGATTTCCTCAACCTTCCAATCCTCATGAAGGCCAAGGGCAAGTGCACCACCGATCACATTTCTGCTGCAGGTCCATGGCTGAAATACCGCGGTCACCTCGAGAACATCTCGGGCAACATGTTCATTGGTGCAGTCAATGCATTCACCGATGAAGTTGGCCAGGGCAAGGATCAACTCGACGGCACCACAAAGTCGTTCCCCGACATCGGCAAGAGCTATCACGCTGCCGGCCAGGGCTGGATCGCCATCGGCGACGAGAACTACGGCGAAGGTTCATCGCGTGAACACGCAGCAATGGAACCGCGATTCCGCGGCGCCAAGGTTGTGCTCACTCGCTCATTCGCTCGTATCCACGAAACGAACTTGAAGAAGCAGGGCGTTCTTCCGCTCGTCTTTGCCGATCCAAAGGTCTACGACCTCATCGAACAAGACGACCGCATCAATGTGCTCGGTCTCGCCGATCTCACACCCGATGTTCCCGTCAAGTGTCAGATCGTGAAGCCCGATGGCACCATCATCGACTTCGAAGGTATTCAGACCATGAACGACGAGCAGATCGGTTGGTTTAAAGCCGGCGGCGCGCTCAACATCATTCGTCAACGCCAAGGCGTCTGAACGTCGCTACGCTGACCCCTTGAACGGCCGGGGGGTCAGCATGGACAACACCACATCGCCCAGCGCATTCGTGCGCACCACACTCGCTGCAGCGCTTCTTGGCGCGGCAGTTATTCATTTCGCGATGGTGCCGCAGCACATGGCCGAGTGGGCACCGGAAGGCATCGCGTTCATCGTCACCGGCTGGGTGCAGGTTGCTCTTGCGATTGGTGTCGTAATTCGTCCGAAGCGTTGGATGCTTGCAGCGACGATTGCAGCGTCAGTCGTGTTCATCGCCGCGTGGGCGATCACTCGTATTTGGGGCGCACCGTTTGGTCCCAACTCTGGCTTTGCTCAACCAAGCTCGTACGTCGACCTTGCGTGCGTCATTCTCGAAGCTGCCGCTGTCGTCGTCGCCGCCGCTGCGCTTTGGCGTCCGCAGTTTGCGACCAATTGGCGGACCGAAGGGATCGTCTTCGCATCGATCATTCCTGTCGCCGTCCTCGTGCTTGCAACCACAGCAGTTGCCTCCCCAAGCGCGTCTCACCACGCACACGGTGGCAACGCGTGCCCAATGGGGCAGAAACCAAACGCTGAACTCGTCGCCGACGACGGTCACGCCCACGACCCTTCTGCGTGTGTCCCCGACATCGACGACAAAGGACTCTCGCTCCTCACCAACGGCCACCACCACGAAATTCGCAACGATCCGCTTGATCCTGCGACGCAGGCCGAGGTCGACCGACAGTTGGCAATTACGCGCGAAGTCGCTGCGCAGTTCCCGACCTTGGCCGATGCTGCAGCCGCCGGGTACCGCCGGGCTGGCGGTTACTCCCCCGGCCTCGGCGTGCACTACACCCACAGTGGAATTGCCGAACTCAATCCTGCAGGAACGATGACCGACGAAACGCTCCGTCATCCGCAATCACTTATCTATGCAGGCACCGAACCCAACTCTCCGATTGCCGGCTTCATGTACTACTCGATGTCGAAAATCGAACCGACTGGATTTCCGGGCACAAACGACACCTGGCACTACCACTCAAATGTGTGCGTCAAGTTTTCCGCAGCAGGAACTGATGCTCCCTTTGGCGCCGATCGCGGCGATGTCACAAAGGAAATGTGTTCGGCTGTCGGTGGCGTCATGCTCAACACCACCCAATGGATGGTGCATGTGTGGTCGGTTCCAGGCTGGGAAAACGATGCCGGTGGAGTATTCGCCGAGGTCAACCCCAAACTTGGTTGCTCAGACGGCACCTACTACCGCGTGAGCAACGAAGAACTCGTCTCGATGCCAATCAACATCTGTCAGTCGGGAGCACCCGGCGACCCAACGAGTTCTGAGTACAGCCAGAACAGCTAACCGCTACGCGCGCGGAAGGCTCAAGATCGATGCAGCCTCGTCGCATGTTGCGACAGCAACACCCATTCGTTCACACACGTCGGCGGCGTTACGCGTGAGTTCCGCGTTCGTTGGTTGACGGTCGCCGCCGTAGAACTCGAGTCCAACATGAAGGTGGCCTCCGCGTTCGATTGCGTACTCGGCCAGTCCGCTTTCAACAGGATCGCCACCGACAACAGAGAGCGCCCACGGAACCGGGCAATCGCCAAGCATTTCCAGGTACGTATCGAGTGCGAGCTTTGTTGGCGGTAAACCAAATGGTGCACCGAGGTAGCCGCGTTCTTCAGACAAGTAGAACTTGATCATCGATCCAGCAGGAAGTTTTCCGGCTTTCCAATACAGCAACGTCGTGCGCAAAAACGCAGGTTCGTAAATCGCAAGACTTGGTCCGACGCGATCGGCAGCGGCCTGTTCCATCTGCACGCGAATGGAGTCGAAACTGTTTGAGTACACGATGCCTGCGGCTGGAAGACCATCGGCATCAATACCGCCAAGGTTCGTTGAACCTGGATCGCACAAACTCACTTTCATGAGTCCAGTTTCCGCGAGCAGATGTAGATGTTCGAAGTTCAGCCCGTTCGGGCCGTAGTTCGCTGTCGGATACAACAGCGCGTCGGGGCGTTCGGCGAACACCGGCATCCAACCGGCGAGGTAATCGTCGGCAACCTCCTGCGGATCACCGAAAACCGAACCGTGGTTATGAATGATCGAGGCACCGGCGGCCAATGCCTCAAGGGTGTCGGCCGCGAGCTCTTCATGCGATCGAGGAACGTTCGGATTGTGTTCCTTCGTGCGGTTGCCATTGATCGCAGTTTCGATGATGACTGGTCCCCGGTTCATGGCC
>CAIKHC010000307.1 GCA_903827085.1 uncultured Candidatus Nemicrothrix sp.
GGGATTGGGCGGGCCACCACCATTGTCGATAATGAGATCAAGGTTTTGGCGAACAGCAGTGACCTCGGGGGTCATCACAGCATCGCGACCCCATTGACCGATTGTGGCCGATCCGTCTTTGTAGGTAACGAACGATGCGGCACCATCACGAAGCGGACGTTGTGTAACGCCGTCCATGTAGAAGCCGCCTTTGGCATCGTCCATGCGGAAGCCGCCGTTGAACGCGGCGATGAGTGACAGGCGACGGTCCATTGGAACCTGAGAGGGCTTTGCCCACTTTCCGCCAGGTTCTTCCGACCCTGGGAACACCTCAACGGTCACAAGTTTCGGATCAATCCAGACAAGTCCATCGAGGATCGATGTGTGCACCGAGTCGGGACGAACCTGGGTTGTGTACATCGTCTGCGCGCCGCCAACGAGTGGTCCGACCGGTTGCCACACACCTTCATTGGCGACGGGGGTGACACCTTCGGGAACTTGAACATTGGTCGGAGCGGGAAGGTGTGGTGCAACGACTTTCACCGTGCTTGTGGGTCCGACATCACCAGAGACGGGCACCTCAATGGCGCGATCAGGTTCGCCGCCTTCTTTCGGCTTGTTGTTGCGAAGCCACCAACTTTCGACCGTATTGAGGATTCCGCCAAGGTGGTTGTCACGCATCCACTCAGCACCGCGTTCAGCGAACGAAAGGTTTTGCGTGGTGACCATCGCGTTGACGAACGAGACCGTTGGAAGGACGAGAAGAAGTGCGACAACAAGCGCGGTGACCTTCAACCAACGTGGCGTGGGCTTGCGCAGCTTCTTACGGCGTTTGCCCTTTGATTCGTCAGGAGGAAGAGGGAGGCCCGAGTCGGGAGTACCCGCAGCAGTGCTTGGTGCTGGGGTTTCCTCGACTTCGCGCAAGAGCGCGCTGAGCGGATCAAGGGCACCAGAACTCGCCGAGTCAGGTGTCTCCGCGCTTTCGGAGTTTGAGCCGGGAGGAGTTGTTGAAGACATAACTACCGCCGGCAGAGGGTCGAATGAACGAAAGGACGAGTGGTGATCCTACGGCAGAAGGTGCCCGATATCAGGACAGCAAAAGGTTCGACGATGTTTGAGAAGTTGAAGTGCTCGAGTCTGGTTCGTTGGCTTGGTCGAAGGAGGGGGCGTCTGCCGGTGGCTTGAACGGCGGCGCAGCCGCGACGATCACGCCGTACCATCGTGATCACACACTTCTTGGGGGCACAGATGGCGTTTTTTGGAATCCGCTTTGATATGCGCATGCCGGCGACGGCGCCCGGAACTCGTGCCGATCGCTATGGCGCGTCTGTCGACATGGTCGAGTGGGCCGATTCCCTGGGTTTCGTGACAGCAATCCTTTCCGAACACCACGGATCACCTGACGGATACCTCCCATCGCCGCTCCCGTTGGCAGCAGCGATGGCCGCGCGTTCGTCGAATATCCGCATCGGCATTTCGGCGATGGTCAGTTCCTTCCACGATCCACTTCGCCTGGCCGAAGACGTGGCTGTTGTCGATCTCATTAGCGGTGGCCGACTCGATCTCACTCTCACCAATGGGTATGTGGGTTCA
>CAIKHC010000308.1 GCA_903827085.1 uncultured Candidatus Nemicrothrix sp.
GACAAGCATGCAGCTGCCGGCTTGTCCCAGGTTCGAAGACCGAGCCGATGCGACGCGTCGCGAACCATCTGTTTGGTAAATCCAGAGTCGACCAGCGGGAATTGTGCGCCGCGCTCAGAAGCTGCGCGCTGACCTGGGCGATGGTCATCAAGGTCATCAAGGTTCACACCGAGAACCGCAACCGCTCCCTGATCGGCAGCGATCGGCTCAACCACGTCCATAAGTGCTGTTTTGCAATGGAAACAACGGTCGAAATCATTGCGTTGATAGTCAATGCTCTCAAGTTCTGTGGTTTCCAACTCAATCCAATTGAGGTCCCACTCGATCGCCAGTTCAGCGCAATCTTGATGCTCACTTGTTGCAAGCGATGGAGAAACTGCCGTCAATACGGTGCATCGATCGCGGCCAAGCGTTTGGTTTGCCACGTAGGCAAGAAACGCTGAATCAGCACCGCCACTAAATGCAACAACAACTGATTCGAGTTCGCGAAGTTCCTCACGCAATCGATCAAGCGCAACATCAATTTCGTCGCTTCGCTCAATTGCGGTCATCGAAAAATCAGTCAATGCCGAGTTGCGAAAGAACTTCTTCAACTGGTGCGACCATGCCCGTGTAGAACGGACCGAATTCGGCGTACAACGCAGACGCAGTGTCGAAGCGCATTGTGTAAACAACCTCTTTGAGGTCGTCGGGAGCGGTTGCAAACAACGTGACGCCCCACTCGTAATCATCGAGACCAGTTGAACCAGTCACAACCTGAATCACTCGGCCAGCAAAGTTTCGGCCTGACGCGCCGTGCTCGTACATGAGCTCTTTGCGATCGTCGTAAGGAAGCGTGAACCAGTTGTGCGCATCGCCGCGTTGTTTCGACATTGGATAGAAACACCATGCCGGCTTGTCCTCAGGGGGAAGTACCGGCGTAAGCCGCGCTGATCGCTGCGGTTCAGGAACGCCCTGGGCGTATTCCGAAAGTTCGGTGAGCGAAACGTAGGAATCGACGATCTCGAGGCCGGCGTTCTGCAGCGCAGCCTGGAGTCGGCGGATACGCCACATGTCATAGCCAAGAGCCATAAAGGCAAGGTCGGCCTTGTGGCCGAGGATTCCGATGGTGACGACTTGGTCGCCCTCGGCTTGGGCTTTCTGCACCGCAGCCGTGATGGCTTCGGCGTCGGCCAACGGCGTCACCTTGCAAAACAGGTGGATGACGGCCATGCCGATCTTGGGGGAAACAGTCTCATTCACGAGGCCGAGTCTACGGCCTGTCCGCAGACCTCGGTCAGGGCGTCAGTGCGCTACGGGCACGGAGGTGTCAGCAGGGGAAATCGTGACGACAGCGTTGTAATCAGGCACCCTGGAGGCTGCTTCTCGATGCTCGGGGCCTGACGGAATGAGCACATTGCCCTCGGGCCAAAACACTTGCAGGGATCTCTGAGCGAGTCGGGTCACATGAAGGTGGCCGGTGAATTCGCCCGTTTCAGATCGAAGTGTCACGAGGTCGCCATCGAGAAATCCGCGCGCGGCGGCATCGGCGGCATCAATGAAGATTGCGTCTCGGCCCGTGCCGGTGAAGGGGTCGTGTTCGCCCTGGACCATCGTGTTGAACTGCTTGCCGCGACGAGTGGCCACGGTGAACATGCCTTCAGGGATCTCAAGCACCGGACGCTCGAGAACGCTGAAACGACCACGACCATCACTGGTCGGGAAGACACCACCCTCACAAAGATGTGGGCCACCCCATTGGACTTGATCGCCCGTCTTCTCCAACGTTTCGATTCCGGCGTAACTCGGAACCACGCGGGAAATTTCCTCGCGTAGCTGTTGGTTATCTCGCCATGTAAATGCGTCGGTGAGTTCCGGGTTCACGCGCGCCGCAATCTCGGCAAACAATCGCCACTCGCTTCGCGCCTCGCCAACAATGCGAGGGATTTCCGGCGAATACACAACGCGACGTTCGGTTGTGGTCTCGGTACCGCCACCTTCTTGTTCGTATCGCGTGTTCACCGGCAACACGATGACGTCATCGCCTGGAATCAGCATCTGCGAACTCAGAACGATGTCTTGGTGAATGCGTAGCGGGACATGTTCGAGCGACTTCTCGACAGCACGAGGGTCGGGAAGAGCGTCAAGGAAGTTGCCGCCCGACATCCACAAGATGTCGAGGTTTCCAGCAAGCGCGGCCTCGGGCATTTCTGCTGGAGTCAGACCGGCGCGCGCAGGAACGTCGAATCCCCATTTCTGGCCAATCGTCGCGGCATTCGCTTCGTTTGGTTCGAGACCACCCGGAAGTGCCGTGGCATACGCGCCCATTTCCGCGCCGCCTTGAACGCCACTATGACCACGGATTGGCATAAGGCCTGCCCCATCGCGACCGACATTGCCCCGGGCAAGCGCAAGGTTCACGATGCCGCGAACTCCAGCACCGGCATGTTTGTGCTGAGTGATTCCCATCGACCAAAGGAGGATTGATGAACTCGCCTTCGCGTATTCATCAACGAATGCATCGAGTTGCGCCATTGAGAGGCCGGCGTCGTCGAGCAGTTCTTCGTAAGTGAGATCTGCGAGGTGGGCAACAACGTTGTCCCAATGGTCAGTGTGCTCTTCGATAAATGCGTGATCGACCGCATCGCGCTCAATCAACCGCTTTAACGCAGCGTCGGCGAACGCAACGTCTCCGCCCGGACGAACCGGCATGTGCAGATCGCACATCTTTGTGCCGAA
>CAIKHC010000309.1 GCA_903827085.1 uncultured Candidatus Nemicrothrix sp.
ACTCATCTCATTGTCGAAGGCATGACAAGCGAGCACCATCGACTGCTCACCATTCTCAATCCCGCCTATCAACTCCTGCCGCGTCAGGTTGCACTTCCCTACTGACGGCTTTTATGCAGTGCGTGCATTCACGCGGTTCATCGCCGCATCGGGACCATCGCTCACGATGAGTTCCACTGCATCGGCTGCAATTTCGATCGCGATGTCAAGCAGCTCACGATCGGCCTTCCCGACACGTTTCAAGACGTGATCGGCGCCATCTTCTTTGCTCGGCGGTTTCCCCACGCCGATCCGGACGCGCACAAATGCGTCGTCATGAAGATGGGCCTTGATCGATCGAAGCCCGTTATGGCCCGCTAGCCCACCGCCAATCTTCACGCGAACAATTCCTGTCGGCAGATCGAGTTCATCGTGAACGATCACCAGTCGAGTTGGCTCATCGATACCGAAACGACGCACTAACGGCGAGACTGACTCACCTGAAAGATTCATAAACGTTGTCGGCTTGGCCAGAGCGACTCGCTTCTGACCGATACGAACCTCATCAACAAGGGCGCGTTCCTTGCCCGACTTCAAGCGGCCGTTATGGCGTCGTTCAAGAAGGTCGATAACGGCAAAGCCCACGTTGTGGCGCGTTCCGTCGTAGTCGCTTCCTAGATTGCCGAGCCCGACGACGAGAACGTCGGCCGGCGTGCCGCGTCGGGGACGATCGCCGCCCCTGCCGCCAAATGCCACTTACTCGGCGTCGCCCTCGGCGGCACCCTCGGCGACAGCCTCGGCCGGTGCGCCTTCGCCAGCTTCACCCTCGGTTGCGCCGTCTTCCATTGAGAAGCGAGTGGCAAGACCAAGAACCAGCTGGATGGTGTCTTCAATGTCGGTGGTCACGCCAGCAGGAAGAGTGAGCGTCGCGACGGTGATCGAGTCGCCGACGTCGAGGTCGGTGATGTCGATTTCGATCTGGCTCGGAATGTCGGCCGGCTTTGCAGTGACAGTGAGGGACTTGAGCGGCTGATCAACAATGCCGCGACGATTTTCGACCTTCTTGGCTTCGCCAACAAGGACAAGCGGAACTTCAACGGCAACGCCGGCGTCGGGATCAACACGAAGGAAATCGACGTGCAACACATTGCGACGGATCGGATGACGCTGGAGATCCTTGATGATGGCGAGGTCCTTCTGGCCATCGACGTCGAGAGTGATGAGAGCGTTGAGACCGGCATCAGTCATGAGCGCACGACGGAGGTCGGGCCACGGAACCGAAACAGCAACAGAATCGCGGCCCAGGCCGTAGACGACCGCAGGCACGAGACCGTCGGTCCGCATGCGGGTCGAAGAACGGGAACCGGCGATACGTCCGGTTGAGGCGGTGAGGGTGATGGCCATGATTCGGTGCTCCTGGAGGCAGCGCTGTAGCGCGCCGTCGGCTGACGTTCGTGAAACGGGTGGCAATCCTACCGATCCGCCCCCGAGAAGGCGAACTCGCTCCGGGCGAGGGCTCCGTCGGTCCCCTTGTACCCCCAGCGGCTGCGGCGATCGCCCCGCATCCTGCCCTCAGAGAACTGATCGTCGGGCGTTTCTCGACGCTCAGCTTTGGTTGTGCCCGTCGAAGATTTCGCTGACCGAGGTGTCTTCAAAGACCGCATCGATCGCATCGGCGATGATTCCGGCAACGGAAAGCACTTCGATCTTGTCTGACTGCTTTTCGGGCGGCAGCGGCAACGTGTTGGTCATGACGACCTTCGAGATACACGAATCGTTCAGACGCTGAATTGCCGGACCGCTAAAGACGCCATGGGTACAGGCTGCGTAGATTTCGGTCGCACCGCGAGCCTTGAGTTGTTCGGCTGCGGCAACGATTGTTCCGCCGGTATCGATCATGTCGTCGATGAGTACACAAATACGACCATCGACCTCACCAACCACGTCACGGGCCTCGACGGTGTTCTTCAGCCCCTTCACGCGCCGCTTATGAACGATGGCGAGATCGGCGTGCAACTGGTTGGCGTAACGCTCAGCGACCTTCACGCGGCCAGCGTCGGGCGAAACAATGACGAGATCGTCACCAAGACCCGCCATGAAATCGACAAGTACAGGCATTGCCGTGAGATGGTCGACCGGACCATCGAAGAATCCTTGGATCTGACCTGAGTGCAGATCAACAGAAATCAGCCGCTTTGCGCCGGCAGCCTTGAACATGTTGGCGATCAACTTCGCCGTGATGGGTTCGCGACCTTCGGACTTTCGGTCCTGACGGGCGTAGCCATAGAAGGGGGCAACTGCAGTAATGCGTTTGGCTGACGCGCGTTTTGCAGCATCGACCATGATCAGTTGTTCCATGATCGCGTCGTTCACGGTCATCTTTCCGGAGCCGACATGCGATTGGATAATGAACACGTCGGTACCGCGAACCGATTCACCGAAACGCGTATGAAGTTCACCGTTTGCGAATTCAGCAAGATTCGCGTCGCCTAATTCGACACCGAGGCGTTCAGCAATTTCTTCGGCAAGCGGGAGATTGGCCCGACCAGAGACGATATGCAGGCGCTTTTTGGTGACGAGTTCCATTCGATTTCTTTCGCCGGTGCGTTGTTTGGTCATTCTGATGTCGAAGTGTAGAACGGTCCGGGCCGGGCGCCGTCAGAAATGATGGCGCCTTCCTCGATGACCGCAAAAGGTCCGAGGCGAACGTCGTTTCCAATCTCTGCTCCACGTCCAACAGAGTTCTCGACAACTGATCGAGCCCCAACCCGACAATCGACAAGACGAGTGTTTGGTCCGATCTCGGTTCCGGCCCCGATCACACAGGAACCTTGAAGGATCGTGTCGGGAAAAAGAGTGACATCGGCGGCGAGTTCGACCGTTGTGTCGACGTAGGTCCGCCCGGGATCGACCATTGTGACGCCTTTGCGCATCCAGGCTTCGTTGGTCCGCCGGCGTAATTCCGCTTCCGCCGCAGCTAACTGGAGACGATCGTTGACGCCATTGGTATCTGCCGGATCGGCCGCAACCACCGCTGAGACCCTGTAGCCCGCTCCGGCAAGCACCTCGACGACATCGGTGAGGTAGTACTCGCCCTGCGCATTTTCAGGCGTAATGCGTCGAAGCGCTGGGCCAAGCACGCTGGCCCGGAAGCAGTAGATCGACGTATTGACCTCGGTGATGGCCAGTTCGGCCTCGGAGGCATCGGACTGTTCGACGACCCGTTCGACGCGATCGTCACGACCGCGCACGACTCGGCCATAGCCCGTCGGATCGGCGACCCGGGCGGTGAGGAGTGTGCATGCCGCATCAGTTTGCTGATGCATGTCAAGAAGTGAGGTGATTGTTTCAGTGCGAAGCAAGGGCGTATCGCCGGGCAGCACGATGATGTCGGCGTCGAGATCATCGAGTTCCTCGGGACTAAATGCGGTCAGAGCAACGCCCACTGCATCGCCAGTACCCCGCTGCACCTCCTGCTCCACGAAGTCGAGTGGGACATCGGGAGCAGCA
>CAIKHC010000310.1 GCA_903827085.1 uncultured Candidatus Nemicrothrix sp.
CTTCAACAGGATCGAGGACGGCATGGTGTTCCACTGCGCTGCAGACAGGAACGCCTTCGGCAGAACCAAGACCGAAAATCGCGAGATTGTCAGATTCAGTGCCGCCACTCGTGAAAATAATGTCGCCTGGTTCGGCCCCAACGAGTGCGGCGAATTCCTCTCGGGCGTCATCGACTGCGCGTCGGGCATCTCGAGCAAACCGGTGGGCACCCGATGGATTAGCGAATCGCTCGGAAAGGAACGGCAACATCGCCTCAATCGCTTCAGGGCGCATAGGCCCTGTCGCAGCGTGATCGAGATACGACGTCATGGCTCAAGGGTACCGGTGGGCTGGCATCGCCATCACGGGCAGACTTCTCGGGTGACCACCAACCACCCGAGCGACCCCAGCACCTATGGCCGGTCATTCGCCGACGTCTACGACGACTGGTACGCAACCTCGTTCGAGACTGACGCCGCCGTCCTTGCGTTGGCGCACCTCGCAAGTGCTGGAGCCGTCCTCGAACTTGGCGTTGGGACAGGGCGACTCGCCATCCCCCTCGCTCAGAGCGGGCTGCGAGTTGTGGGACTCGACGCGTCACAAGAGATGCTCGACCGGCTCCAACTCGCCGATCCAACTCAAATGGTTCTCCCCGTACTTGGAGATATGGCCAACATCGAGGGCTCGTTACGAAACGCGAACCATGACGAATACTTCACGCTCATCTTCTGCGCGTTCAACACACTGCTGAATCTGGACAGCTTCGATGCACTCGATCGCTGTTTCCGAGGCAGTCGACAGGTCCTCGCTCCAGGAGGACATGTCGTGGTCGAAGCGTTTGTTCCAGTCGATGGATCGACGATCCCCTCCCAATCACTTTCCCCCGCACGAGTCACGACAGATGCTGCTGTCTTCATCGAAACGACCTACGACAGAGAACAATCGCGACTTCATGGTCGACACATCGAAGTTCAGCCCGGTGTCGTCACCGTGCGACCGTGGTCAGTTCTCATCTGTGGACCCGAGCAACTTGACTATGCAGCGCAGGCCGCAGGTCTCGTGCTTGTCGAGCGCCGAAGCGACTGGAACGGCACATCATTTACCGGTGAGAGCGCCACTCACGTTTCGATCTACGCCCCAACCGCATGATTTGAGTCGTCGCTCTCTACGCTGGGGGGATGGCAACCATCAAGGTCAGCACCGTTATCGACGCAACTCCCGACAAGGTCTGGGCCGTTGTTGAACATGTCGCCGATCACGTCGACTGGATGCACGATGCCGTAGCGATCCGTTTCACCTCGCCCACAACCTCCGGCGTGGGAACCACATTCGATTGCGATACCAAAGTCGGACCATTCCGCCTCACCGACAAGATGGAAATCACCGAATGGGAAGACGGAACCACTATCGGTGTCCGCCATGTCGGAATGGTGACCGGAACCGGAGCATTCACGATCTTTCCGATCGGCGACGACCGAGCCGGATTCCAGTGGAAGGAATCGCTTCGTTTCCCTTGGTGGATGGGTGGACCAATCGGTGCCGTTGTCGGCGGTCAGGTTCTCAAACTCATTTGGAAGCGGAACCTCAAAGAACTGAAAACGATCGTCGAAGGTTCTGGGTCAGCTCACAACGCGTGACGCTGCGATCAGACAACCGATCCACAAGACAGCGGTGACGCCAAGCGCTGCCATCGTGCCGGCCCAAGGTGAGCTCACCGCGCGGTCAAGTGCAAAGACAAGTGCTCCGACAGCAACACCGATGATGAGTCCACCGATGTGCGCCCCGATGGCAATGCCCGGCACCGCGAACGTCAGCAGAACGTTGATGACAACGAGACCACCGATGCCGTTACGCCATACGTCGATACCCGAGCGTCGCTGAGCAACGACTGCAGCGCCCATTAACCCGAACACCGCGCCGGATGCACCGACAGTTCCAACCGTGGGCGAAACAAGAAGTGCTCCGAAAGAGCCACCCACGAGACAGGCAAAATAAAGCGCCGCAAATCTCGCTTTGCCGAGAAGTGGCTCAAGCTGTTTGCCGAGCAAGTACAGCAACAGCATGTTCATTCCGAAATGCAGCAGGCCCGAATGCAGAAAACCTCCGGTGACGATGCGCCACCATTGCCCGTAGGCAACGCCAAGGAACTCAACTGTCGCGCGACCACCAGAGAAGGAGTACATCGCTCCCTGGCCGAGTGTCATGCCCTGCTCGGTCGCTCTCCCCCCGCCGTTGAACAGCGATCCGCCGGTCGCAACGACTGCGATGAGGCCAAGCACATTCAACGCGATCAGCACTTCAGTGACAATTGGCCGACCGCCACGCAGCTCACTGAAACGAATCACCGGAGATTTCTTCGCCGCACCCTTGATGCAGTCCGGACATTGAAATCCGACAGATGCGGTTGTCATACATGTGCCACAAATTGGACGATTGCACCGCTGGCAACTCACACCCGCTCGATTGTTTGGGTGTCGATAACAGGTCGACATTGGTTGAGTCATCGCAACCCAACGCCCAACAACCTCAAGCGGCGAACCAAAGGACTCATCGTCCCGTGAACTGCGCTTTCCCCGGCCCATTCTCGAGGAATGAAGCGACACCGATTCGTGCATCTTCGGTGCCAAACACCTCGATGAATCCGTCTTGTTCGAGCTCAAGACCATCAGACAGTGAACCCTCAAGACCATGGTCGATCACACGCTTGGCGATCGCATGCGCTTGCACTGGCCCTGAAGCGAACGTGGCCGCAAGTTCCAGTGCTCGGCTCTCGAGTTCTTCGGGTTCAACGACTTCATCGGCGAGTCCGATTCTGAATGCTTCTTCAGCGCGAACCTGGCGCCCACTCAGAATGAGGTCCTTCGCACGCGATGGACCGACAAGTCGAGCCAACCGTTGCGTTCCGCCGCCCCCAGGGATAATGCCGAGGAGGATTTCCGGCTGTCCGAACTTCGCGCTTGTTGAACACACACGAAGATCGCAGGCAAGCGCTAGTTCGCATCCACCACCAAGCGCCGGACCAGCCACTGCCGCGATGACAACTCGTGGAATCGCTGCAACCGCGTTGAGTGCTTCGAGAAAGAGCCGACCGATCAAACGGGCTTCGTCGGGACCTGAGAACTCAGAGATGTCTGCACCCGCCGCGAAAATTCGATCGCTACCGACGACGACCACAGCACCGGGAGGATCGGTCGTTAACGACTCAGCAACGGAACGCAATTGACGAAGCACTTCCGAGGACAACGAATTGACCTTGCCGTTCTGCAGACGGACAACCGCGACGCCATCATCTCTGCGCTCGACTGCAACCAATTGCTCTGACATGAACAGCGACCCTATCGGCTCGCCTCGCAATCATCAGCGCACGAGCGATTGAGCTTCCACGACTCGAACGGGGAATTCCGTCGTTCGCGTCACCGTGCCGAGTGGTTCGCCACCCAGTTCGCTCGAGGTCCATTCGACGCCCCACGTCACCGTGACACGTACCCATTCGACTCCCCCACTCGACCACATCGACGAACGAGTGAAGGTGTGGGTGCATCCCGACCATTGCTCCGAAGGTCGCCGCCACATGTCGTAGGCAACTCCTTGGTCACACCAAATGCGGGTGCCGTCTTCGAATTCCCAGAACGAGGTTTCAGGCCATGCGGCGACACTCGCCCAGACATCGCCAATCGAAGCGCTGGCCCAGATTCGCTCCCATGGTTCTTCCAGCCACATCCACATCGGAAGCCCTACCAACTGCGAATGAGGCGGGTTCACCCGCGGAATCGGTTCAGGAATCTCCAAACGACGCCGAGCTTCATCGACCGCGCGCGCGGTTGCGCCTGCTCCTCCAAACGGATCGCGAGGATCGAACGCCACATAGCGAGTATGAACTCTTGCTCCTGTCGCGTCGGTGCACCCGAGCATGTAGAACTCGCCGCGAACGGGGTTCACCGGGCCAGAGGCCCAATCCACCACGGGCGTGGGGTCGAGTACCGACATCTGCGGAGCGACGACTGCGTAGTAGCCGCATCTCCATCGAGCGCCGCTCGATCCACTTGAGCGCCACGATCCCAACGTCCCGTCTCGGGTGACAACGACGATCGCTTCAGGCGTTCCGTTGGTGATGCGACCAAGCGCCTGGCCCCCAGCGTGGTCGACAGGAAGGCCAAGCAGTCCGCTCAGAACCACAACAACGGCGACTACGCCACACCAAATACGCCGACGACCGCACATCGCTGCCACCCCCATGTTCGAAGGTCGCGCAGGGTACCGAGTTACCCAAGAGAATTCGAGAGACTCTCGATCATTCGATTCAAATTGCCTAGGACATTCGCCTCAAGCAAGAAGTTCGTTCGCCGCAGTCCATGGATCTATGCGGCGAGCTGCAACCTCACTGCGCGCTCGTTGCCAAACATCGCCACCCGAAAGTTCTTCTACCTTTGCTGCCATCAGCGCGTTGACAACGCGGCGGAGTTCCTGATCGAGCCGAAGAGAACGTCGACGTTCGAACTCTCCACTTTCCCGCGACCACGCACTATGGCGCTGGATCGCAGACCACAACTCATTGGCTCCGCGACCTTCGGTAGCGATTGTCTGCACAACTGGCGGTCGCCACTCTGATCCGGTCCGAAGCGACAACATGCGTTCAAGATCACCAACTGTTTCCTCAACGCCAGAACGGTCGGCCTTATTCACGACGAAGATGTCGGCGATTTCCATCAGTCCTGCCTTATTGGCCTGAACGGTGTCACCCCATCCCGGATTCACCACAACGATTGTCGTGTCGGCTTCTCCGACAATCTCAACCTCGACCTGCCCGACTCCAACTGTCTCGATAAGCACCCATTGCATGCCTGCGGCGTCGAGAACTCGGGCCGCATCCGGCACCGCCACCGAAAGCCCGC
>CAIKHC010000311.1 GCA_903827085.1 uncultured Candidatus Nemicrothrix sp.
GCTGTCGAATGGCTCAATGGCGTTGGCGTGGACAACATCCGCGCTCACGAGATTTCACTTACCGAGTACACGATGTCAACGCTTCACCAACGCTTTGGTGATCGCATCAACATTCACGGACCAACAAGCCCCCTCGAACGTGGCGGCGTGTTCAGTTTCGATTTCGATGGCCTGCACCCCCACGACATCTCCCAGGTTCTTGACCAACACGCAGTCTGCGTTCGGGCCGGTCACCATTGTGCGAAGCCACTCATGAAACTCCTCGGCATTGGCGCCACTGCTCGTGCCTCGGTCTACGTCTACAACGACACCGCCGATATCGACGCCCTCGCCGACGCCCTCGACGCAACTGGCGCGTTCTTCACCCTCTAGTCCCCTACGCTCATCCACACACCACGCACAGGGAGTGCCGCCAATGCCCGGCCTCGAAGACCTCTACCGAGAAATCATCCTCGATCACTACCGCAACCCGCGTAATCGCGGCGAGCTTGAAACCCCTCCGGCACATCGCGTCGAGGGTTTCAATCCGCTCTGTGGCGACGAAATCGTGTTGTACCTCGACCTCGATGCCGACGGTCGCGTGGCCGACATTCGCATTGCTGGCCAAGGCTGTTCAATTAGCCAGTCATCAGCATCGATGATGTCGGCTGCCGTGAAGGGCAAGACCGTTGCCGAGATCGACGATCTCACCCGCGCCTTCAAAGCCATGATGTCGATTCACGAAAATTCCCTCGAAGGCGCCGAGTCCACCGAACCAATCGACGCACCCGAGGTAAAGCTTGGCGATCTCGAAGCACTCCGAGGCGTCGTGAAGTTCCCGGTTCGCATTAAGTGCGCAACGCTCGCCTGGAACACACTCGCTCAAGGCATCGAAGAAGCATCTGCCTGAAGCTTCGCCCGTATCTCGAATCGTTTACGGAACAAACTCGTAACGGATCGGGCAGCGATCAACATGATTCACCATCACTCGCGGTAACCATTTCGACTCGCCAGTGAGTTCAAGGTTCCGTGTGTGAGCAGCGATCGCTAACGCCGTTTCTTGCAGTTCAGCGCGAGCCAAGGCCTGACCAAGACAGAAGTGCGGACCCATACTGAACGTAAACGACCACATCGTTGGGTCACGAGTGATGTCGAAACGGTTCGGATCCTCGTAGCGAAGCGGGTCTCGGTTTGGGCCGCCAATGATCGTGGTGACCGCTTCGCCTGCTTCAAACTCCAGCCCAGCGAGTTCTGTGGCCTTCGTCGTCTTATTGCCCGATGCGTAGAAGCCGGGCCGATAGCGCAGAACCTCTTCCACCGCGCCCCGAACTAGCCCGTCGGGATTCGATCGGAGAAGTTCGAGCTGTTCCGGATGTCGAGCGAACTCAAGAAACATCGAAGTCATCACGCTCGAAGTTGTTTCGATCGCTCCAGCGAAGATATTCGTGAACAGAACAACGAGTTCTTCATTGCTAAGTCGGTCGCCATTCTCTTCTGCTTCGATCAACCGAGTGAGAAGATCGTCACGAGGCTCTGCTCTGCGACTTTCTACGAGCTGACCTACGAACTCCATCGCTACGGCAAATGTTGCATTCGCGCGATCGCGAATCTCCTGAGTGACGTTGGGGCCAAATGCGTCGCCACCGCCGCCTTGCATCTTCTGACCAACCTCCGCCGCTTCCGCCGGAGAGATTTCAAGGAACGAGGCAATGGAAAGAAACGGAACGATTCGAATGTGTTCGCGCACATCGAATTCACCAGTATCGGCATGACGTTCAAGAAGGTCCCGCACATGCTGGCGCACAACCGGACGAACTTTGTCGGCCGACTTCGGGGTGAGGGCCCGATTCACTAAGCCACGCAACCGACGATGGTCCTCGCCGTTCAGCGCACCAATCGAATACCGCCGCCATTCATAAAGTGGGTCACCTGGCTTGAAGCCACGAGCCTCGATGTACTCGAGCCCCTCGTTGATGAACTCGGGTCGCTTCTTGATTTCCTCAGCGTCGTCCCAACGCAGGATCGCTTTGATGCCCTCTGGCGTAACTGCCGTGCGATGGTTCTCACGCAGCTCAGCAAGGATCGGATACGGATCAGCCCAATAGACATCCTCATCGAGTGGAACGACGGGAAGGTTGGACGCCATGACGTCGATCCTGTCAGATGCTGACGACTCCGTCGATGCCCTTTGCTAGGGCGAAGCATCGTTCGGTTGGGCCACCGCTGTCGTGACTGGTGATATCGATCACAACGCTGTTCCATACATTGGACCAATTCGGGTGATGATCGAGCTCTTCAGCAATCGGAGCAACTCGATTCATGAACGCCCAGGCTTCAGCAAAGTTGGCGTACGTGAATTCGCGGTGCAGATGCCCATCGACCATTTCCCAATCGGGAATGCTCGCTAAACGATCAGCGACTTCTTCAGCAGAGAGGACGCGATCCCGAGGGCTCATGCGAACGGATCGGCAAAGGGGTCAGCCGCTGCCGGAGCCTCTTCTTCAACCCACTCGGCATAACCAGTGCGTTCGAGCTCATCGGCAAGTTCTGGACCGCCAGAAGAAACGATGCGACCCTGAGCGAGGATGTGCACCACGTCGGGCTTCAACTCTTCGAGAAGGCGCGAGTAATGGGTGATGGCAAGAACGCCGAGATTGAACTCGGTCGTTGCCGCTTCGACCCGACGCGAACATGCGCGAAGGGCATCGACGTCGAGACCGGAGTCGAGTTCATCGAGAATGGCGAACTTGGGACGAAGAACGGCGAGCTGCATCGTTTCGTTGCGCTTCTTCTCGCCACCGGAGAGATCGACATTCACCGGACGATCAAGAAGTCGAGTGGCCAAACCAATGCGTTCGGCTTCCGCAGCAACAGTTGCGAGAACGACCGACGCGTCACGACCCTGCGCCGCAAGCGCTTCGGTAAGGAGTTCTTCAAGGCTGACGCCAGGAACCTCGACCGGGTACTGCATGGCCAAGAACAGACCAGCCTTGGCTCGTTCGTAGGTGGGGAGCGAAAGCAGATCAACACCGTCGATCGTGACCGAGCCACCAGTGACGGTGTAGCCGGGCTTGCCCATGAGCACATGTGAAAGCGTTGACTTTCCTGCCCCGTTGGGTCCCATCACTGCATGGACCTCGCCAGACTTCACAACAAGATCAACGCCATTAAGAATTTGTCGGCCAGCAACCTCGGCCGTAAGTCCTTGGATTCGAAGTTCACCCATGTCAGTCGATCTCCACGTAGACGTCGGCATCGTCAATGCGCACGACATAGGTCGGAACAGCTTTGGTCGCGGGAAGCGAATTCGGGATGCCAGTTTCGAGCGAGAAGCAACTGCCGTGTTTCGGGCATTCAAGCTCGCACGTCTTGGCGTGTACTTCACCCTCGGAGAGTGAGACATCGAGATGAGTGCAGCGATCACCAATTGCATAGAACGCGCCGCCGATATGGGCGAGAGCGATACGCACAGATCCGAAGTCGAAACGTCGAACCTCGCCGTCGGGAACATCTTGGATGGAACAAACACGTTCGAGCGTCATGAGTTAACCCCTGCATCGAGTCGTTCATCAATTGCGGCAGCAATCAACGGCACCGCAGCAGCAACCGGGAACTCTTCAAGCACCTCGTCGAAGAATCCGGCCACAATCAGTCGTTCGGCGATTTCAGTCGGTACGCCACGACTTTCGAGATAGAAGACCTGTTCTTCGTCAACGGGACCAACCGTGGATGCATGGCTGCACTTCACATCGTTGGTTTCAATTTCCAGATTTGGTACTGACTCCGCCCAGGCAGTGTCGGAA